>JACPGD010000238.1 GCA_016182645.1 Candidatus Hydrogenedentota bacterium
GCCGTTTCAACGCTATCGCCTCGATCTTAACGTCCTGCTCCTCGCCCAGCTTGACCGGCACATTCGGCAGCGCCGCCGTCATCAGGCCCGGCGGCGGCAACACCGTCAGCGTGCCCTCACTCCCCGCAACCTTGAGCACGATTCCACCGTCCGCCTGGCTCAACGCCGTTGCGCTCACCATCTCCCCGGCCCGGTACACCACCTGCACGCCCGCCAGGCCGTGGTTGTCCGGCCCAAGCACCGTTCCCCGCAAGAATCGCGGCGTTTCAAGCGACAGTTCCACCGTGGGATCCTGCCCTTCAACCATGGTCACTGAGAGGGGGCCTTGGGTCGCGTAATCGCGATGGCTGGCCATCACCTGATACACACCCGCCGTTAGCTTCACACTGAAATAACCCTCCGCATCGCTCACCAAGTCGGACGTCTCGCGCGCGCTCCCCGCGCCCACCTGGCGCACGGCAACGCGCGCGCCGGCCACGCCCCTGCCTTTGTGCGCGACACGGCCCCGCAGTTTTATGCCGGGCACGAGCACAATTTCCTGCTGCTCCTCGCGCACCGGGAGATAGGCGACGGTCGAGTCCGCATAATCCGGGTGTCCCACCACCAGTTTGATGAAACCTCCCGCGGGCAGATTCGGAATCACGAGGAACCCCTCGTCTGACGCGCGGATCGGTGCAAACCCCGCCGGCGCCAAATCGGCGGGAGAAACAAGGAGCTGATCGTTGATCAGCATCGTCTTCACGCTCGCGCCAGGGACGGGGAAGAAGGTGTTGCTGACAATGCGCAGCCTGATCTGGCCCGTGCGCTGAAGAACGACTTTGATGTCCGCATCCGCGGACAGCGGGCCAAAGTGGCCACCCAGACTCCAGCCGTCTTTCCACGCGACCAGCTCCGCCGGACCGACCTGCAAGTCCTTGACGGCGAATTTGCCTGACGCGCCCGTCTTCTGGTGCTGGACCTCGTGGTCCTGGGTGACCCAGACGTCTGCGTCCCCAATAGGATCGCCCTCTGGCGTAGTGACCACGCCACTGAGGCCCGTCCCGAACGCAGTTCCCGCAAGAAGCAGCCCAAGGCAAATGGCGGCAAAGCCACCGCTAACCCACCGGTATCCAAGCTCATTCATCATTCTTCGCGCTCGCGTTTGCGGCCTCGGCTCCGCCTGTTCAGTCCGATCAGTCCGATCCGACCGATTTACTCTCCACCAGTAACTTCTGCAATCCGCGCAGTGGCGGCATGCCGAAGGTCTGAAGCACCACATTGCCGGACGCATCACAGAGGTAGGTGGTGGCGTGTGTGGGCGCCGCTCCGCGCAATACCACGCACGGCGCCGCGCCCGGGCCCACCGGCACGCTCGTCACGACCGCCGTGATCAGGGGGCTCTCCTGCACCAAATCCTGAAACGCGGGCAGGGCCAGCGCGGCCAGGACGGCCTCCGTCTCCGTGGCATCGCAATAAATGACCAGCGCGGGCCGCCCGCGCAACTCCCGTTCCGGCGGCAACACACCTGCCACCACCGGGAGTTCCCGCCAAGCCAGCGGGCGGCCATACAGCGTCTTCTCCTTCTGGCCCCCCGCAAGGGTGAGCGCGCCGAGATCGTGGCTGGTCCCCGGCGCCAAGTTGAAGGGGGGGGACTGCGCCTGGGGTGCGGCGCCCGCGCGCGCGATACAAAGCTGCGGCACGCCCGGCACCACGCTCTCCCACACGAACTCGCCCTCGTCCCCACTGATACAGCGCCAGAGCATCAGTTCCTCGGCCGCGGTTTCACCGGGGAAGACGGCCCAGACGGCCGCGCCGTCCAGCGCTTTTCCTTCCTTATCCACGACGCGGCCGCGCACCGTGCCGAGCGGCAGCAGTTGCACGGGCCCGGGTTCACCCTGGCTGGCGGCGATTTGAAACAGCGCGCCCAGCGGCTCCTGGATCGCCTCTGCGAGGCCGACGATCTTCCCGTCTGGAGGGACATTCTCGACATCGAGTTCGACCCAGCCCTCGGGACCCGTGACCCGCCAGCCCACCTGCGCCGGCCGCAGGAGCGAAACGATGACGCCGGGCGCCGGCTGCCCGCCAGGGCCAAGGACCTGGACGCGCCACACCGGCAGCGGCAACAGCCACAAATCGGGCAGCGTCTTGGCCTCCGCCTCATGCAGCGCGATGCGGATGGGGCCTTCGGCGGGCGGAAGATAACCGGGTGCGCTTTCGAGGCGCAATACGTTGTCGCCTTCCACTGCCTCGACGGAATATTCACCGACGGCGCCGGTCCGCACGACCGCGGCGGCATTGCCGTTGCACTCCAGGCTGAGCCGCGCGCCGACGATGCCCTGGCCGGTCTTCGCGTCTTTCACCGTGCCCTGGATCGAGCCGGTGCGGGAAACGATGAGCCGCGTGCGTGCGAGCGGGCCGTTGCCCGTGACGGAGAGGTCGGTCCAGCCGGGGCTCTGCCAGCCGATGGCCGTGGCGCGATAGATGTAGTTGCCCGGTTTCAGCCGGATCGAGAACTTGCCCTGAGTGTCCGTGAAAGTGAGTGCCGAGTCCTGGGGCGGCTGGGCGCTGGTGATCACCACGGTCGCCTTGGCGATGGCCGTTTCACCCCCGCGCGTCAGGACAATCCCCTCCACCAACACGCCTTCATACAGCGTGACCTTGACCGGCTTGTCCCCCGCGCTCACGCCGCTCACCGCCTCCTGGGCATAGAGCGGGTGCCCCACTTTGAGGGCGATCTGGCCGCCCTGCGGCACATGGGCAATGGTGAAGGCGCCATCCTCGTTGGTGACCGGTTCTTCGAAGCCCAACGCCTTCAACTTGGCGAGGGGAATGCCCACCTTTTGTTCCTGAAGCGCGATCCGCGTGACGCGCGCACCCGAGACCGGCTTCCCCTTGGCATTCACCACCTTGCCGTTCACGGTGGTCGGGGGAAAGAGTTGCACGGTGACAGGGGGGCCTTCCAGACCGGGCGTGAGGTTCAGGTGCTGCCCGCCGTAGGCATACCCCTCCTTGTAGGCAAACACACCCACACTGCCGGGGACCACGTCGGTGAACTGGAATTGGCCTTGGGCATCCGTGGCGGCTTCCTGCAAGGCGCCGGCCAATCCTGGCTCGATGAAGACGCGGGCGTCCGGCACCGGCGCGCCGGCCGGATCCACCACGCGGCCCGAAATCGTGGTGGCGCTGAACAGGGCCAGGAAAGCAGCGCAGCAGAGGGAGGCGGACAAGAGGGGTACTCCTTCATTCGCGGCCATTTCACACCACAGTCGACGACAGAATCAAGGAAGGGGCCGACACGTGTGCGCTTTCTCCCCCCGCGTTCCCTCCTCGTGTCCCTGTCCCTGCTGTCGCTGTCGTCCCTGTCGTCCCTGTTATTCTCATGAGAAAATTGCCTGTCTCCCCCGGCATGTGCTATTGTTCCGCGATTCCATTTCACAGGGGTTGCCGTCGTGTGGTTCCACACGGCGCGGCACGAGTGCCCGGCCTGGCGTCGGGGTGTGCCCAAGTGGCCCCGAGGTTTAACTCAACGGAGATCTGTACCCATGGCAATTGCCACCATGCGCCAACTGTTGGAGGCCGGTATCCACTTCGGCCACCAAACCCGCCGTTGGCACCCCAAAATGCAGCGTTACATCTACGGCCAGCGGAACGGGGTCTATATCATCGACTTGCAGCACACGCTGCGCCGCCTCTACCGCGCCTATGCCCTCGTGCGCGACACCGTCGCCGATGGCGGCAACGTGTTGTTCGTAGGCACGAAGAAGCAAGCCCAGGAACCGGTCGAACGCGAAGCCAAGCGCTGCGGCATGTATTTCGTGACCAACCGCTGGCTCGGCGGCACGCTGACCAATTTCCAAACCGTGCAGAAGAGCATCCAGGAACTCAATCACTTGAAGGAACTGGAAACCACGGGCCGGATCGAGCGCTACAGCAAGAAGGAAGGCATCCAGCTTCGCAAGCGCCGCGAAAAGCTCGAGAAGAACCTGTCCGGCATCGCGGAAATGCCGGGACTGCCGGATGTTCTCTTCGTCATTGACACCAAGCGCGAGGAAATCGCCGTGCGCGAAGCCGAGCGCCTGGGCATCGCGAGCATTGGCATTGTCGATACGAACTGCGACCCCGATCAGGTGGCCATCGCCATTCCCGGCAACGATGACGCAATTCGTTCCGTCAGCCTGTTCTGCTCCGTCATGGCGGATGCGGTACTCGAAGGGCGCATGCTTTACGGCAAGACCCGGGAAGCGGAAGACCGCGAGCGTGCCTCGCGCCGCAAGGGCGGCAAGGGTGAAGCCCGCGAAAAAGAGGACACATCCGAAGTCACCCGCAGCGAATCCGTCGCGGTGACCTCTTCGCGCGATGCCAGATCCGACGAAGTCGAGGCGGCCGCGGAAGTCGCAGGGGTGGCCGAGATCTAATCGGCCCGAATACGAGTACGTCTGACAGGAGACAGGAGAATCATGGCTATTTCAGCAGAAGACGTGAAGAACCTCCGGGAAATGACCGGCGCCGGCATGATGGACTGCAAGAAGGCGCTGATGGAAACCGGCGGCGATATCAACAAGGCGGTGGAGTGGCTGCGCGAGCGCGGCATCGCCAAGGCGGCGAAGCGCAGCGGGCGCATCGCGGCCGAAGGCGCCGTCGCTTCGTATATCCACATGGGCGGCAAAATTGGCGTGCTGGTCGAAGTGAACTGCGAAACGGACTTCGTCGCGCGCGGTGAAGCCTTCCAGGCCCTCGTGAAGGACATCTGCCTGCAGATCGCGTCCTCCTCCCCACTCTGTGTCCGGCGCGAGGAACTTTCGCCCGAGGCCATCGACGCCGAAAAGAAGATCTACGTCGCCCAGGCGAAGGAAACCGGGAAGCCGGAAAACATTTGCGTCAAGATCGCGGAAGGCAAGCTCTCCAAGTGGTACAACGAAGTGTGCCTCATGGAACAGGCCTTCGTGAAAGACCCGGATAAAACGATCACCGACCTCATCAACGAGGTAAGCGGCAAGACCGGCGAGAAGATCGAAGTGCGCCGTTTTGTCCGCTACCAGTTGGGCGAGGGCATCGAAAAGAAGCAGAGCAATCTGGCCGAGGAAGTAGCAGCGGAACTCGCAAAACATTAGTTCTGAGTTGTGAGTTGTGAGTTCAGAGCTGTAGTTCCCGGTTGTGAAAGTTGATCAGTATTTCCTGAGGAATTCTGGAGTTTGAACTACTTGTAAGCCCAGAACCGGGAGATGGGACCTGTTGAACCGACCGAAGTACAAGCGAATCTTGTTGAAACTCAGCGGGGAGGCCCTCGAGGGGAACTCCGGCCACGGCGGCATTGATTTCGACACGCTCGGGCGCTTCTGCGACGAACTCGTGGAAGTGTCCCGCATGGAGGTGCAGATTGGGCTGGTCGTGGGGGGTGGCAACATCTTCCGCGGGGTCGAAGGCGCCGAAACGGGCCTCGACCGACCCACCGGCGACTACATGGGCATGCTGGCCACGGTCATCAATGCGCTGGCCATTCAGGCCTCGCTCGAAAAGCGCGGCGTGGCCACGCGCGTCATGACCGCCATCGAGATGCCGCCCGTCGCGGAGTCTTACATCCGCCGGCGGGCCACGCGGCACCTCGAGAAGGGCCGTATTGTCATTTTCGCGGCGGGTACCGGCAATCCCTATTTCACGACCGACACCGCGGCGGCCCTGCGCGCGAACGAGATTGGCGCGGAAGTGCTGATGAAAGCCACGAAAGTCGACGGCGTCTACAGCGCGGACCCCGTGAAACATCCGGACGCGAAGCGTTACGACAGCCTCGAATACACCACCGTGCTCTCCGATAATCTCCGGGTCATGGATGCCACGGCCATCTCCCTCTGCCGCGAGAACAAGTTGCCCATCCTGGTGTTCAACTTGACGCAACCGGGCAATATTGTCAAAGTATTGCGGGGTGAGCGGATAGGCACTTTGGTGCAGGGAGGATAGCCATGTCGCATGCAGTCGTGAATGAAGCACGCAGCAAGATGGACAAAAGCGTGCAGGCCTTTCAGCAGGAAATGGGGAACATCCGCACGGGCCGCGCCACGGCGGGCATCCTGGATGTCGTGGACGTCGAGGTGTACGGCGCCAAGATGAAAATCAACCAGCTCGGCACGATTACGGTGCCGGACCCCCATTTGATCGTCATTGACCTCTGGGACAAGAGCCAGTTGCACACGGTGGAGAAGGCGATCATGATCTCGCCGCTCGGGGTGAATCCCTCGAACGACGGCAAGCTCATCCGCGTGCCCATTCCGCAATTGACCGAACAGCGCCGCAAGGAGTTGGTAAAGGTGGCCGGCAAGCACCTCGAGGAGGCGCGCATTGCCGTCCGCACCATCCGCCGGCACGCGGTGGACGAGATCAAGAAACTGCAAAAGGATGGCGAGATCCCGGAGGACGACGCGCACCGCCTGACCGAGGAGGTGCAGAAGCATACGGACCACCAC
>JACPGD010000032.1 GCA_016182645.1 Candidatus Hydrogenedentota bacterium
CCAGTTCGAACTCCACACCAGCCGCCCGCCGCCCAGCGTCGTCTCGTGGCGCAGATGCGCGTCGCCCCACTGCAACATCCGCGCAATCTGGAGCGGCGACGCCGCGCCAAACTCCGCGGAGTGGTAGAGCGTCGGCAATTCCGGCTCGGGGTGCAACAAGCGGTACCCGCGTGTATCGCGATACTCGGCAAACACTCCCTCGTGCGGCAACCAGAGCTGCGATTGCAGCGCGTGATAGATGTTCTCGGCCTGCATCAAGAATGACTCAGGATTTTCACCCAAACGCGCCGCGAGATCCGCCACGAATCGGTTGGCATTAAGCATGTACGCCGACGCTTGCGTGCATTGCCCGCCGATGTACCAGTGCGAATCACTAATCCACGTGTTCAGGCTGTTTTCATAGAGGCCCTGACCCTCTGGCTGCAATCGCCGGTCTTCCCACGCCAGAATGCCTTTAAGCACCGGGAAAAGGGCGCGCATCAACTCAAGGTCGTTCGTGTAATCGAAATAGTGCCGCACGTGGTCGAGGAAGACTTCGTTCATGTTGTAAAACACGCCCGGCGCATACTCGAGCAGCGACCCAAGTGCGCCCGCATCCGGACCTTCGCGCACCACGCCCTGCGCCGTGTGGCGCTCGATCGACTGCTTCACGCGCTCCGTCCAGCCGTAACAATCCGAGCCATACCAGCCCCGCCAGCCCAGGTACGCGTAGCGCCACGACCAGCCCCCGTGCAGAATCGCCAGGTCGCCCCACGTGCCCTCCGTCGCGAACGCCATCATCGTCACCGCGCTGTTCAGGTAGGGATCCGGCGTCTCCACCACAATCCGGTGCGCAATCTCCTCGTTGCGCCGCATCGCCGCGTCCCAGGTTCCTGTCGGGTTCGCCACCACGCCTGCGATGTTCCGGCCCATCCCCAGTACAACGAAGCCCTCGGCCGCCGTGCCACTCAGCGCGAGTCGCTCCACCGCCACGCAGTTCTGCTGAGATGCCGGCCGTCCCCCGGGTGTTTCCGCCGTCCACGAGGCCGTGTCAGACAATGCCGCGGGCGATTCGAGTACAGCTTTCGGATCACCAAAGCCCTTCTCCGCCGCCCAACTGCTCCCGCCCATCAGCACTGCCTCCCAGTCGGGAAGGTAGCGTGCGGCCGCGTAGACCTCCTTCTTGTACACGTCGGTATCGTCAAACGCGCGGCGGAGCATGAAGCGATTGCCGAGCCAATCGTAACTGTCCTTCGCGCAATGTTCCGGCGCAAACGTGAACTCCGGCGCGGTCATGTTGTAGTTGGTGAGAAACGCGGACGCCCCGCCATACATCCACACGAGATCGTGCCCCTCGAGGTCCCCCTCCGCTTTCACCTTCAGGATCAGTCCCGCCGCCTCCGCCAGCGGCGCTGCCTCGAGCGTCACTCGCGCCCCTGGAAACCGTGCATCGCTCAGCGCATAGCGCATCATGCCGCTTACGTACGATACATCTATTTCCCGCCACTCGTGCAGCCAGGCGCTCACCCCGCTTTCCCGCTCCACGATGCCCACAAACAAATGCCCGAGCAGCCCACCCGCCGAGTGAAAATCAAACAGGAACCGCGGGGCGTTGTACGCCAGCACCAGCGGCCGAAACGCGCTCCGCTCCAGTGCCTTGCACTCTTCTTCTGTCCAGACCAGCCGCTTGTCCGCCGGAGGAAACAACGGCCGCCGGTGCGCGCGTGCATCGTCCTTCACGGCCCCAATCCCCTCCGCACCGCCCGGCGCCCCATCGTCGCTTAACTGGAGCCGCCACCCGCCGGGCACCGGCTCATACCGGCCCGCGGCCGTACCGAGGGCCTGTTGCCCTGGCAATCCAGCCAAGAGCACCACCCCCACGCTAAAAATCATGAGTCTTCTTTGGCATGACATGAAGTTCGCCCCCACATGTTTGGGCAAACGCGCCGGTCCCTGTTGCCGAAATCATAGCACGCTGGAGCGTCGCTGACGTGCACGAGTCGCTTCTGGGGGCCGCATCTGCGCGGATTTGGGACAGCTCAATTCAGCGGGTTTGCAGTCTGGTACTTGCACTCTCTATGCTTAAGGCATTACCCATTCCTAAGCGGCCCGTTGCCGCATCGCCGCCCACGCTGCGCCGGGAAAGTGGTATTCATTCCCCACAGAAGGACCCTGAAATCCATGAAGAAGCTGTTTTTTTGCGCTGGTCTGATGGCGCTGGCGCTGAGCATAGTGCCGGCCGTGGCACAAGACGACCCGGCCGCCGCCGGTGTGGCCGCTGATGCACCGAAGGAGAAGAGCACGGTGACGCTGCAAACGGATGAGGAAAAATTGAGCTACAGCGTCGGTTTCCAGGTGGGACGCAGTCTCAAAGATCTGCCAAACCTGAACCTGGAAGTGTTCATGCAGGCCGTACAGGACACGCTTGCAGACAAGCTGCCGGCCATTTCGGAGCAAGACATGCAGGAAGTCATCATGAAAGTGATGCAGGAAGTGCGGCAGCAGCAACAGAAGCGCTTGCAGGAAGAAGGGGCCCAACGCGAAGAAGGCAATAAACAATGGCTCGAGGAGAATGCGAAGAAAGAAGGTGTCCAAGTGACGCCAAGCGGCCTCCAGTACAAGGTGCTTCAGGAAGGCGCCGGCGCCGCGCCCGCGCCGCAAGACACGGTGACCGTTAACTATCGCGGGACGTTGCTGAATGGCACGGAATTCGACAGCTCGTACAAGCGCAATGAACCCGCCACCTTCCAACTCGACCAGGTCATCAAAGGCTGGACGGAAGGTCTTCAATTGATGAAGGAAGGCGCCAAGTACCAGTTCTTCATCCCGGCCGAACTGGGTTATGGCTCGGCGGCCCGGCCCGGCTCCCCGATTCCCCCCAATTCCGTCCTTATCTTCGAGGTGGAATTGATCAAAGTGGCGAAGGCCGAAGGCGGTGAAGGCGCCCAGGAAATCGTGTTGCCGAAGTCTCAATGAGGTCTGCATCAGGCGAGTGCGGCCCGCCTACAGGCAGGGCCGCCCTCGGTCTTTTCTCATGATTAGTTTTG
The DNA here is from genome assembly GCA_016182645.1 of Candidatus Hydrogenedentota bacterium. Classification (GTDB taxonomy): domain Bacteria; phylum Hydrogenedentota; class Hydrogenedentia; order Hydrogenedentales; family JACPGD01; genus JACPGD01. The sequence continues at coordinate 3,027 of JACPGD010000032.1, forward strand.
TCAACAAAACGGCCACAGTACTGCCGGCGCTGTCCTTGCTCCTGTTTGCGGGCGGGATGCTCCTGGCCCATTGGGAATTGCTCCCACCCACGACTGGGATGGCGTTGTATGTCTTGGGCGGGCTGCTGGGATTGCTTTCTCTGGGCGCCGCGGTGGGCGTCATCGTTGTCTCGCGGGCGTGGCCGCTCGCCCTCTTCGCGTTGCTCGGCGTCCTGCCGTTCGTCGCTGTCGCCGCTGGCGCTGGCGCGCTGTTCCGTTATCCACGCATCAACGACGTGTCCACCGATCTCCAACATCCGCCCGCGTTCGCGCACGCCCCCACGCTGCCGGCCAATGCCGGGCGCTCCTTCGATTTTCCCGCCGGGAACGCGCCGCTCATTGCCGCCGCCTACCCCGATGTGCAGCCGGTCGAAGTGCCCTTCGATCCCGATGCCGCCTACGCGCGCGCGTTGCGCCTGGCGCGGGAAACACCGAACTGGACCGTGACCCACGAGGACGCGGCCGCCCACACCTTTGAGGCCGTCGCGGTGACCAAACTGTTCCGCTGGCGCGATGACGTTGTCGTACGCATTACCGGCGCCGGAGAACATGCCAGCCGCATTGACATGCGATCGAAATCCCGCGACGGTAAGAGCGACTTCGGGGCCAACGCCAAACGCATCCAAGGGTTCCTCGATCACCTTCGCCTCCCGTAGCCGCACGTTCGCCGAGCGCGCGATTTCTTTCGATGCCCGCGGGCACCAAACATGTGTCGGTCGTGCTCGTGAAACTTGAGCGTGAACTCAAGCACGAGAATACCAATGGACCCACAACGAACTGATGGCTTCGGTAGCTTCACTCCTGGATGGTCTCAATCCCCCGCAACGCGAAGCCGTGTGCTGCGTGCAGGGTCCCGTGCTTGTGCTCGCCGGCGCGGGCAGTGGCAAAACGCGCGTCATCACCCGCCGCATCGCTTATCTTCTGGCCAGGCGTCTCGCGCAGCCGGAAGAAATCCTCGCGGTCACCTTCACAAACAAGGCCGCCAGCGAGATGCGCGAGCGCGTGGGCGAACTGATTGGCAAGAAGGCGGCCGCGGCCGTGGTGATCTCAACCTTCCACTCGTTCTGCCTGCAGGTGCTGCGCAAAGAGATCGAGCACCTGGGGTATCGCCGCAACTTCAGCATCGCCGCCGAAAGCGACGCACGGACCTTGCTGCGGCGCGTCGTCGAAGAAATCGGCGCCCAGGAAAGTTTCAGCCCCGCCATGTTTCAATCCGCGATCAGCCTGTGCAAGAACTCCAGCACGGAGCCGGATCTGGACAAGGCCCTGCCGGTACGAAGTGAGACAGAAGAGAAATACTCGGAGTTCCTGCCCCACGTCTACGAGCAATATCAATCTGCCCTGCGCGCGGCGAACAGTCTCGATTTTGACGACTTGCTGCTCATGACGCTCAAGCTGTGGCGCGAACACCCGCGCATCCTTGATCGGTATCGAAAGCAATTCCGTTACGTGATGGTGGATGAATACCAGGACACGAATGGCGTGCAATATGCACTGCTCCGATTGCTCGTGGGCGAGCATCGCAATTTCTGCGTCGTGGGTGATGACGACCAGTCGATTTACGCCTGGCGCGGCGCGGACAGCCGCAACATCCTCGAGTTTGAGAAGCACTTCCCCGACGCGAAGATCGTCACGCTCGATCAGAATTACCGCTCGACGGAAACCATTCTCGAAGCCGCCAATCATGTCATCAAGCACAATGGCGCGCGGCGTGAAAAGAAACTGTGGTCGCAGTTGGGCAAGGGCCGGCCCATTGACTGGCTTGTCGTGACGGACGATGAGGCGGAAGCGAAGAAAGCCGTCGAGTGGCTCAAACACATCCAGAGCAAGACCGGTGCGCGCTACAACGATTTTGCATTGCTCTATCGCAGCAATGTGCAATCACGCCCGCTCGAGATCGCCTTCCGGCAAGCGGGGATTCCCTATGTCGTGTTCGGCGGGCAGGAATTCTTTGATCGTGCCGAAGTGCGCGATATCCTCGCCTACTTGAAGCTCATTGCCAACCCGCGCGACGAAGCCTCGCTGCTCCGCATTGTGAATGTCCCGCGGCGCGGCGTCGGCGACGCCACATTGCACCGCGCCCATGAATACTGCCGCGCCGAGCACCTGCCCGTCACCCAGGCGCTCGCGGAGTTGTTGAAACGCGGTGAAGCGCCCGGTCCCGCGGAGAAGGGCCTGCGAGAGTTTCTTGGCCTGGTTACACATTTTCGCAAACGCTTCCGCGAGGAAGCGGGCAACCTGAAAGGGCTGGTTGAAGAACTCGTCGTGGCAATCGATTACCACGGCGAGCTCCAGCGCACCAGCAAGACCCCCCAACAGGCCCTCGCGCGCTGGCAGAACGTCGAACTCGTCGTCAAAGCCATCGGGGACTACGCCGCGCAAGCGGCCGTGCCCACCCTCTCCGCTTTTCTCGATGAAAGTCACCTCAACACCGACCAGGACCGCTTCTCAAGACAGGAACGGCGCCAGACAGGGGTGACGTTGATGACGATTCATAGCGCGAAGGGCCTCGAGTTCCCGTTTGTTTTTCTCATGGGTATGGAGGAAGGCCTCCTCCCGCACGAGCGCAGCATCCGCGACGCCGCCATCGACGAAGAGCGCCGCCTCTGCTACGTCGCCATCACCCGCGGCCGCCGCCACGTCACGTTCTTCGAGGCGCTGTCGCGCGTGAAGCACGGCCGAGAACGCCCCAGCGCCACCAGTCGTTTTCTCAAAGAGATCCCCGAGCACCTCCTGAAGCAACACCTCCACGCCGTCCGCGAAATGACCGCCGAAAAACTCGCCCCCACAGGAACGAAACGGAAGCCAAGGAAACGGACAAAGACCTGACATCTTTGGAGCCATTTTGTCCATAATCTTCTTGTCTTGAATTCCGTCTTTGCGTGTTATAATGAATTCAGGTCCAAAAACGAACGCCAACCCGGCAAAAGGAGGTTAATTCCATGCGAGTGTTGGAGTGGATTTTTGATCGGGGCGGGGACCTACTGCGCGAATTGTTCAGTTGGGTCACTGGAGTTATCGGGGACATCTTTGACTTCCTGTTCGGCTGGCTGTAGACCAGGCCACCACGAGAGAACGGGAGAGCCGCCCAGCAAGTCCACGCGGGCTGCAGCACGTGATGCTGGCAGGGAAGACGGAGGGGTGAGGGGATTTTTTTGCTCCGCTCGGCGCGGAGTTTTTAGGACATCTAGAATACGAGTTTTACGGCAGCTTGTGCGATGCGCCCAAGTTGCCGTGCCATTTATGACCGGGTACTTTCGACGCTTTCACGCATACGCTGCCGCGCCAGCAGATAGCCATAGGCCACCGCGAGCAGCACCGCGCCGAGCACGATAAAGGCGAGCACGCGGAAGATGGGTTGCAGTTCGCGCAGATCCACCAGGAACACGCGGCCCAGGGCGAGCAGGAACACCCCCAGCCCCGCATAGCGGTACCAGCGTTCGCGCGTGGCCAGCGCCACGCCAAAAGCCGCCAGGGCGGCCGCGGTCCAACTAATCGTAAGGTAGTAGCTGGCCAGCAGGGGAATGCGCTCGAGCATCAACACCAGGAGCACGCACGGCAGCGACACCAATATTGACCGCCAGTACTGCTCCCGAAGCCACTGCGGCGTGCGTTCCAAGCCAGCGCTCCATGCCTGGAGACGCTCGATGCCGAGCCAGAAGAGAATGACAACACTATAGCCTGCAATCAACGGCCCCGTGCGCAATGCATCGCCATAGGACTCGGCCAGCAATGCGAAGGTGGTCAGAATGGCGGCGAGCAGTCCGAATACGAGCGCGGACAGGGGGCGTGTTGCGCCCGCCCAGGCGAGCCACGCAAACGCGGACAACCCCCACAGCGCCAGGTGCCACTGCGGCGGCACGGCATCGTGCAGATAACTGAGCGCGGCCGCCCAAGCCACAAAGTGCATGCCCCAGCGCTGCACACGCACCTGCGGCGCTTGCAGATGGAGCCAGCGTTCGCCCGCCAGGGCCGCCACGATAATGCCGAGGGCGGCGCCGTGCCAAAGCACGGGCGATGCCGCCGCGGAGGCGTCGATCCAATGGGCATAGGCCCAGGCGAGCAGGAAGACACTCCATGCGCCGCAGGCGCCCGGATTCAACACGGCACTCACAGCCACCAGAACAACACCACCGCAGAGTAAAGCGAGCACATCCGGCGGGCTGTCCCAGGTAAACACAGCGTAAACGCCAAAGAGCCAGGCGACAACGCCATAGAGGAAATAGGGCGGCGCAAGATCTTGAAGCCGCCGCAGTCCGTGCCTGTCCGCCAGGTATCGCTGCTCACTGAGTACGGCGGCGCCAGCGAGGAGCACGAGCGCGGCGCCAAGAGTCAGCGCGGGCAACCCATCCACCACCTCGCCCGTAAAGAAGACGGCACTGGAGACACTCGCGAGAAACGGCAACGTGCCAATGGCGGGAGCGGGAACAACAAGCGCGTAGCCGCCGAAGGCCGCCGCGGCCATCGCCAGCGCCAGCAGCCGGTGCCCGGGCTCCGCCAAAACAATTACTCCGGTCAGCAACACCAAGAACGCACTAAGCGCATAGATGTCCGGCAGGGGCGTGGGATCGTCAGCGTGCCGTCCGCGCAGCCAAAGCGTTGTATCCTGCGGCCGCGCCAGCCGCACCAATTCGGCGAGCAACAGCAGGGGTAGCAGCGCAAACACGCCGCTGACCAGATACTCCGCGTAACGAGGCGCGTCGTACATGTGGTCCCGAAAGTTAAGCGCATCCGCCGGGATTTCCACAAAGGCCGCCAACAGCCAGGCGAACGCGCCGAATACGGCCCAGATCAACGCGCCCGAGGTATAAGGCTTGTTGCTGAGCAGCACGCCCGCCACCGTGAGCGTGAGCGCCAGCAACCCCAGCGCGGGCGCCGTGTGCACCTGCTCGAGCAACCGGTTCGTGAAGAGCACTCCCAGGATCGCCGCTCCAAACGTATAGGAATAGGGATAGAGCAGTCCTTCCAGCGGCTTATTCAGCCCCTCGCGCGGTGCGGTGACCACAAGGTCATGCTGCCACAGCAGCGCGTGGAGGTTCGGCCTCCGCGCCAGCCACTCCACCAAACCTTCCCCCCCTCCGTCCGTGTCTGTCCGTGTCCCCACCCCCACCCCGCGTGTGCTCCAATCCGTCCGCTGGTAGAGCAGCGCACCCACCAACAGCGCGAGCACGGCCACCGCTGAGGATGTCGTCATTCCGGCGAAGGCCGGATCCCCATAGGTGGCCGGCCATGGCATTTCGAAAACCACGTAGAGCCCATGGAAAAACGCCAACACGGCCACGGCATGCGCGAGCAAGCGGGACACGACCAAGCCCGACCGCCGTGCGCCCATGAGCAGCACTACGGCCTCCACGGCCAGCGTCGCCGTCAAGATCGCGCCGTCAAAGTACGTGGCGAAGCCCAGCGTGGCCACGGAGGCCGCCTTGGTGAAATAGAGGTTGTGCAGCGGATCGGCCGCACGGCGCAGCCAATAGCTGAACGCGAAGACCGCAAGCACCGCGGCCAAGGCGAAATAGAAGACATAGGTGTAATCGCGGGCGAAGTCAAACCCGCGCATGATGCTGTAGCCGAGCACAAAAAACGCGGCGGAGTTGAACGAGGCATAGGCTGAACGCAGACGAAAACTGACCGCCCGCCGCCGCAATTCCGCGGGCGCCACGTACTCGGCGAGGGCGAAGATCAGGAAGTACACGGCGAGCACGCTCATCGCG
>JACPGD010000213.1 GCA_016182645.1 Candidatus Hydrogenedentota bacterium
CGCCTGCGCGCGGGCATGGAACACACTCGCCTGCGGCTGCATCCCGGTGAACGCATCCGCACGCCGCGCATCGTGTTGCTGCCGTGGGAAGGCGACCGCGTCCGCGCGCATAACCTGTTCCGGCGGCTGGTGCTGTTCAAGTACGCGCCGCGCATCAACGGCCAGGTCCCGCGCCTGCCCATCGCCCTGCAAACTTACGACCGCTACAACAGCCGCCCCGGCTGGGCGACTCAAGCGGGGCAGTTGCAGGCGGTCGAGACAGCACATCAACTCGGTTGCGATACCTATTGGCTCGACGCTGCCTGGTTTCCCGGCAATTTCCCGAATGGCGTGGGCAACTGGTTTCACAAGCCCGCGGAATTCCCGAACGGTCTGAAGCCCATCGGGGATGCTTGCGCCCAACGCAACATGCGCTTCGTGCTCTGGTTCGAGCCGGAACGCGTCGCCCCCGGTTCGCAAATCGCCACGGAACATCCCGAATTCGTCCTCGGCGGCGAGAAGGGCGGCCTCTTCAACCTGGGCGATCCCGCGGCGCGCCGCTGGCTCACGGATCTGCTCTCGCAACGCATCGATGAGTACGGGGTCACGATCTACCGCAACGATTTCAATATGGACCCGCTCTCCTTTTGGCGCGAACACGACACGCCCGAACGCGAAGGCATGACCGAGATCCGTTACGTCGAGGGTCTCTACGAAATGTGGGACGAACTCCGCGCGCAGCATCCCGGCCTGTTGATCGACAACTGCTCGAGCGGTGGGCGGCGTATCGACATCGAGATGTGCGCGCGCTCGGTCCCCTTCTGGCGCAGCGACACCAACTGCACCCCTGGCCACGCCGACTGGAACCAGTTGCAGTCCGCCGCGCTCATGCGCTACGTGCCGCTCAATCTCGCCTGCGCCTGGACGCCGGGCCCCTACGAGATGCGCAGCGCGGCCACCGGCGGCCTGCTGTGTCAATTCGCCTACATGGATGAAAACTTCCCGTATGCCGAAGCGCAGCGTCTCATCACGGAAGCGCGCAAGAACACGGCTTATTGGTACGGCGATTTTTATCTCTTGACTTCCCCCACCACGGCGCCCGATCAATTCATGGCCTGGCAACTGCACCGGCCGGACTTGGACGCCGGCATTGTGCTGGCATTCCGCCGGCGTGAATGCAATTATCTGGGCCTGATTCTGGGACTGAGGCAACTGCAATCCGCCAAACAATATTCCGTGCGAATTGAGTCGGAATCGGGCGCGGCCACGGAACACGTCATGAGCGGTGAGGAACTCATGAGTGATTTCGCGTTGCGCCTGAACGAGTACGAGACGAGTCTTTTGGTGCGTTACGCTGTCAGCGGCAGAGAAGGGGAAACGTCATGAAGAAGAAACCGGAAGAGTTGAAAAGGGAGAGTACGGTGTTGGAGCGGCTGGGCATGGTTGGCTCGGGGCAACCGTATGCAAAAACGGAACTGGTGCGCCATATCAACACCTTGATTGCGCAGCATCAGCTTTCGCAAGAGAAAGCGGCAAAGCTGCTGGGCTTGAGCACGTACAAGATGGCGTCCTTCGCCCGGGGCGAGTCAACCCGCCTCGCGCTGGAAACACTCCTCCGTGCTCTGATGACGCTCGGCTGCGACATCGACATCCTGATCAAGCGCAAACCCGCGGATCAGAAGCGTGGCCACCTCCGCGTTCGCGGCATGTAGTCGCGTGTAAGGACAGTCGGCCCGATCCGGCCGGCAGGCGGGAATCACGAGAATTCCGGGCCCGTTTGCGCCAGGGACCGCGCTTCGCTTAGCATGCCTGCATCGGTGGGTGGGTCGCGCGTATGCACTGGGAACAACTGCTCCTTTCGGGTCCGGCCGGCGTGGCCCTGCTGCTGGCGCTGGCGGGGCTGGCCCTGGTTGTGGCCGGCTTAGGCTTCAGGCGCGCGGGGAAGGCCCTCACGATCACCTTCGGCGTGGCAGCAGGCGTGGCCATCGCGATGTGGTGGCCTGCCGCCCTGATTAGCCTGAAGTTCTCGGGAAGAGGCGAAGGTGCCGGCGTCGCCGCGATCATCATGGCCTTTGTTGTCAGTGGTGGGACCGCGCTCTTGGTGTTAATGGCCGGTGCGGCGTGGATCATGGTGCGGCGCCAACGCTTCTTTACGCGCGCTGCGAAAAGTTTTCGCCTTCTCGGGGCCGGCGTGTTCCTGATGGGCGCCGCCGGCGCAATCGTTCTGCCACGCCTGCTCCATGTCACGCCGGGGATACAGTCGAGTCAAGTCCTGGCTGAACAGGCACTCGGCGGCCACAACGGTCCCTTGCGCGCCGAAGCCCGCGAGATCTTGCTGGCGCGAGGCCAGGAAGCCGCCCCAGCCGTGATCGAAGCACTCCGAAAGGCGGATCCTGCAACTTTGCGTGAGTTCGAGAGTGGATTGAATCTGCCCGTGCTCTCACAGCTTGAAGTCCTGGGGCAACTCGGCGGCCCAGAGGCGATCCAGGAGTTGCGGACCTGGTTCAGCGGCGACTTTGCCCCGGACATCCGGGCCACGGCCGCCCAGGCCCTTGGCGCCGCGGGTGATCGCGAAAGTGCGCACGTGATCGCTCTTCACCTCGAAGATAGAAGTTATGAATGGCGAAAGTACTGTGGCCAGTTGTTGTGCGCACTGCGCTTGCTCAAGGCCACGAATGAACTGCCACAGGTATGCGCCGCGCTGCAATTTACCCCCGAGGAAGAAGGCAGTTCCTTTCAAATCATGACGCTGGATGCGGGAATCCAAACGCTCCTGGCCTTTGACACGCCAGAGGCATGGCAGGTCATTGTGGCACTCGCAGGAGGTGGGAGCGAAGAGCGGCGGAGGCGCATCGAGGATAGCTTGGAAGCATTGGGAAGGTCCCTCTCAACGCTTGAGACACAAATCAAGTCAAATCAATCGGGCACGGACCACGTGCTCGAGGCCGGGAAGTAACCGCGCGCCGAACCATTCTTGTTCATTCAGGGCTTTCGCATCTAAATCCCCAGCAATTCTATCAAGAAGTCGGTATTGAGAGCTGCCTTGATGCGCTTTCTCCTCACGGGCAACTTGCTTGAGGTGTTCTTTTTTGCCAGGTTCAGTGCGATTCGTCGCAGTGTGGCGAGATTTTGTGCGGCATGCTTTTCACGCGCCCGGCTTTGGTCTTCGCCGAAAGTGACGTCTAAGGTCCAGTGCAAGGGGTTTTCGACGCCCCAGTGTCCCCGTGCGGCTTCTCCGAATTTCTGGGCGTTTCGCGGGATGGAACACAGGAAAATTCGCCGCTCAATGCTCGCTTCTCCCTTGATGATTCTGGTCGCCTCTACCATGCCCACGCTGGTGAGCCCCGGCCAGCGCTTTTGGTTCTCGAACCAATCTATATCTTCCGTGTGCCAGTAGCGCCGGGTCTCGATTCGGCCGTGCCCTTTTTCGATGGTTTCGTGGAAATCCATACCGTCGGGCCGCGGGGTGTTGGCGTCGCTTCCCGCAGGCACGGCGTCGTCAAAGAACAGTTTGAAGCCGTCATGGGCGTTTCCGTGGTTTCCCTTCAGGGCCAGCACGTAATCGGCTCCCGCCTCGACGATCTCGCCCGCGATGCTTTTCTGGGTTCCCATGGCGCCGCAGGGCCTTTCCGTCGATGGCGACGATCTCGTCCTCCAGGGCCGTACATATTCCCCCCGCCCATTTTACAAAGCACGCCGCAAAACACTCCGGATCGATAGCGGAAAAGAGCCGGTTGAAAGTGTGGTGGGTCGGAATACCGTTGGGCAACTCCAGAAAGGTCCGGAGCCACGCTTCCTTGGCCTCTCCAAAAGTTTCCATGTCCGTGAAGTGTTTGCCGACGGTGATCATGGAGCACAGCCCTATGACGAGGATGTCGATCAGCTTGTGCTCCTGGGTGCGCTTGACGCGCGGGTCGGGAACGTCCTGGAAACAATCGAGGATGCTCTCGTACGTTGCGTGGGGCGGGCGGGTGTCGTGCATGGTGATTCTCCTGTTGGCTCCGGCTTGCTCAAAGTATATAGATTTCTATATACTACTGTCCATGAAACCGAACAAGACAATGCAGAAGCTTCTGGAACGAATGGCGCGGATCGAACGCATGGAACGCGGCAAGCTGTGCGCCATGGGCGAGCGCCCCCACTACAATCACCAAACGTGGCAGGACGGCAAGAATGTGGTGCGCTACGTTCCCGCCGGGCAGGCGGAGTTCGTAAAGGAAGCGATAGAAGGATACGAATTCTTCAAAAGGCTCGCTGAGCAATATGTCGATGAAGTTGTCCGCCACACGCGAGCTGAACGGGAGAGGGAGTTTCCGAAAAAGAAAACTACCAACACGACCCAGAAGAAGAGTGGGCCAAAGGAGAAATCACCAAAGAAGTGAAATTCAACTATTTTGTAGAATTAGATGCGAAAGCCCTGCTCCAGCAGTACCTGCCGTTGAACCCGGACGGCAAGGGAGTGCTCGAAGGCAGCCTCCTCTTCAACACGGCGGCTTCGTTTACCTCGAACACGAATCTTCAGCACTATTCGGGCGAGGTTTCGCTGTCGTATTTTTCACAACTTTTCGCGCTGATGTGGCTGCAATTCATCTCCGCCGGCACGGGCATTGCCGCACTGGCGGCGTTGGCGCGCGGCCTGCGCGGCGACACGCAAATCGGCAACTTCTATGCAGATTTCCTGCGGGCCTCATTCCTGGTGCTGCTGCCGCTCGCGACGGTCGCGGCGGCGCTCCTGGTGTGGCTCGGCATCCCCATGACGTTCCACGGCGCCGCCGTGGCCGAAACGCTGGAAAGCGCCACCCAGACCATCGCGCGCGGGCCCGTCGCGGCGTTCCTCGCGATCAAGCAATTGGGCACCAATGGCGGCGGCTGGTTCGGCCCGAATGCGACCCATCCGTTTGAGAACCCGAACTTCTGGACCAACATCGTCGAGTGCCTCTGCATCCTGCTGGTTCCCATGGGCTCGGTCTGGATGTTTGGCCGCATCACAGGGCGGATGAAGCACGCCGCCGTCGTCTTTGTGGTGATGGGCGCGCTATTGCTAACGAAAATGACGGTGGCGCTCGGCTTCGAAATGGAACAGACCGCCGCCTTCACGGGCCAGCCCGTGACCGATGCCGGCGTCAACCTCGAGGGCAAGGAACTGCGCTTTGGCGCCTCGGCCGGCCCGCTTTGGGCCGTCGCCACCACCTGCACGAGCAATGGCTCGGTGAACTGCATGCACGACAGCCTGAACCCGCCCACGGGCCTGATGCCGCTGATCGGCATGTGGCTCAATGTGGCCTACGGCGGGGTCGGCGTGGGGTTCATCAACATCTTCCTCTACATCATCGTCGGCGTCTTTATCGCGGGGATGATGGTCGGACGGACGCCGGAGTACCTGGCGCACAAGGTCGAAACTAAAGAGATGACCCTGGCGCTGCTCGCCCTGATGGCGCATCCCTTGTTCATTCTGGGCGGCGCGGCCCTCTTTGCCGCGACGCCCTGGGGCGCGGGTACTCTTAATAATCCGGGCAGCCATGGTTTCTCCGAGATTCTGTATGAGTTCAGTTCCTCCGCCGCGAATAATGGTTCGGGGTTTGAGGGCTTGGGCGACAATACGGTCCCCTGGAACATTGCCACGGGCTTGGTGATGTTGCTGGCCCGCTTTATCCCGATTATCCTGCCGCTCGCGATCGCGGGCAGCCTCGCCTCGAAGAAGCCTGTGCCGGAGAACATCGGCACGTTCCACACGGACACGCCGCTCTTCGGGGTCGTGTTGCTCGGCAGCGTCACCTTGCTCGGCGCGCTGCTCTTCCTGCCTGCCGCCGTCCTGGGCCCGATCGCTGAACATCTTGGCTCTCTCTAAGAACACGCAAGGATTGCTCTCCATGAACGATTCATTTCGAGTTGAACCGGCCGCGGAACTGAAGCTGGCGCGGCGCCACTCGCGCCGCGCCAACCTCTTCGAGCGTGACCTGGTCATGTCCGCCACGAAGAGCGCCCTGCTCATGTTGAACCCGCTGAAAATGCTGCGGAACCCAGTGATGTTTGTCACGGAAGTGGGAGCGCTCTTGACGACGCTCGTCACCGCGCAGGCGATTGTCACCGGGCAGGCGGTGTGGGGGTATTTCCTCGCCGTGACCGTGATCCTCTGGCTGACCGTGTTGTTCGCCAATTTTGCCGAGGCCCTGGCGGAAGCGCGTGGCAAAGCGCAAACGGCGACCTTGCGCCGGACGCGCCAGCATACTGTCGCGCGCCGCCTTCGCGACCAGCGAATCGAGGAGGTGCCGTCGGAAGTACTTAAAGAAGGCGACGTGGTCATTGTGCGTGCCGGCGAACTGATCCCCAATGATGGCGAGGTCATTGCCGGCGCCGCCACCGTGGATGAGTCCGCCATCACCGGTGAGTCGGCGCCGGTCATTCGCGAGGCGGGCGGCGACCGCTCGGGCGTCACCGGCGGCACGCGTGTGTTGTCGGATGAGATCCACGTGCGCATCAGCGCGGGCGCCGGCGAATCCTTTCTGGATCGCATGATCGCGCTCGTTGAGGGCGCGGTGCGCCAAAAGACCCCGAACGAACTCGCGCTGACGGTCACGCTCGCCGGGCTCACCTTTGCCTTCCTACTGGTGACCGTGAGCCTCTACCCGATTGGGCTCTATTTCGACGTGGAACTGGACGTGCCCACGCTGATCGCGTTGCTTGTCTGCCTTATCCCCACCACAATTGGCGCCCTGCTGGCCGCCATCGGCCTGGCCGGCATGGACCGCGCCCTGGCGACGAACGTCCTGGCAAAGAGCGGGAAGGCCGTCGAACTGGCCGGGGACATTGACACGCTCCTCCTGGATAAGACAGGCACGATCACGGTCGGCAACCGCCAGGCGACCGCCTGCCACCCGCTGCCCGGAGTGGACCAGCCAGTGCTGCTGAAGGCCGCCCTGCTGGCTTCATACGGTGACGAAACGCCCGAGGGACGCTCGATAGTGACCCTGGTCCAACAGCAACTCGGCGCCGCCGCGCCACCCGAACCAGTGGGCGCGGCCATGCTCGCCTTCTCGGCCCAGACGCGCTTGAGCGGGCTCGACACGCCCGAGGGGCAGAAGTACCGCACAGGGGCCTCCGACGCCATCCGCAAGTTCGTGGCCGAGCAAGGCGGCGTCCCGCCGGCCACCCTTCAGGCCGCCGTCGATGGCGTGGCCCGGCAAGGCAGTACGCCCGTGGTGGTCGCGGAGGACCAGCGCGTGCTGGGCGTCATTGCGTTGTCTGACGTGCTCAAGGTGGGCATCAGCGATCGGCTGGCCCGGCTCCGGGCCATGGGGCTGCGCATCGTGATGGTCACGGGCGACAACCCGCTGACCGCGGAGGCCATTTCGCGGGAAGCCGGCGTCGATGACTTTATCGCGGAAGCCACCCCAGTCGATAAGTTGGCGTACATTCGCGCGGAACAGCGCAAGGGCCGGCTGATCGCAATGATGGGCGATGGGACCAACGACGCCCCGGCGCTCGCCCAGGCCGACATCGGCGTGGCCATGAACAGCGGCACCCAGGCCGCGAAGGAAGCCGGGAACATGGTGGACCTGGACAGCGACCCGACGAAGCTGATCGAGGTCATCGAGATCGGCAAGCAGTTGCTGATCACCCGCGGCGCACTGACCACGTTTTCGATTGCGAATGACGTGGCCAAGTATTTCGCGATCGTGCCCGCCATGTTCATGCTGGCCATGCCGCAGTTGGCCGCGCTGAACATCATGGGACTGACTTCGCCCCAGAGCGCCATCCTCAGCGCCTTGGTTTTCAATGCGATTATTATCCCGCTGCTGATCCCGATTGCCCTGCGCGGCGTGCACTACCGGCCCGCCGGCGCGGACAAGCTGCTCCAGAAGAACCTGCTCATCTACGGCGTGGGCGGCATCATCGCCCCGTTTGCGGGCATCAAGTTGATTGACATCACGATCACCCTGCTCGGGTTCGCGTGAGAGAAGGAGTGCAGTCTTGCAACACGTCATTACCAGCGTTCGGCTCGTGGTGCTCACGATGCTCGTCTGCTGCGCCGGCTATACGGCGGTGATCTGGGGCTTGGCCTATGCGGTCACCCCCTGGACGGCGGAGGGCAGCCTCATCACCGATGCGAGCGGCCGCGTTGTGGGGAGCGCGCGGATCGCGCAGGAGTTCACGCAAGCGCGGTATTTCTGGCCCCGCCCCTCGGCGGTGGGGTACAACGCCGCGGCAACGGGCGGGAGCAACCTTTCGCCCACAAACCCAAAATTGGTGGAGCGGCTGCAACCGCTGCTCGAGGCGCACGGCGCGAATGCGGAACGGCCCCTGCCGGCGGACCTTGCCACGGCTTCCGGCTCGGGATTGGATCCGCATATCACACTGGCAGCCGCGCGCTATCAGGCGCCTCGCGTCGCCACCGCCCGCGGACTCAGCGAGCAAGAACTTATGCAATGGTTGGAACGGCGCGCCGAAACGCCGGGCGGCCTGTTGGGCAGCGGGAAACTCATTCACGTTCTCAATACCAACCTGGCCCTGGATCGGGGCGAGGTCCATTAGGAGACTAGCATGGCAGAAACACGCGCTGACGCCTTCTTGCGGATGATCCGCCGTTCGCAACGCGGCCGCTTGAAGGTCTACCTCGGCTATTGCGCGGGTGTGGGCAAGACCTACCAGATGCTCGAGGAAGGCCAGCGGTTGCAGCGTGAAGGCATCGATGTTGTGGTGGGGTACGTCGAAACTCATGGCCGCGCGGAGACGGCCCGGCTCGTGGAGGGCCTCGAAGTCATTCCGCGCCATGAGCAGGCCTACCGCGGGATTTCCGTGGAAGAAATGGACGTGGACGCCATCATGGCCCGGCGCCCGCAGGTGGCGCTGATCGATGAACTTGCCCATACCAACGTGCCGGGCAGCAAGCACGCAAAGCGCTACCAGGATGTCCAAGACATCCTGGCCATGGGCATCCACGTGATCACGACGCTCAATGTACAACATCTGGAAAGCCTCTACGACATGGTCGAGCACGCTACAGGTGTCAAAGTGCGCGAACGCCTGCCGGGCAGCATCCTTTCGGACGCGGACCAGATCGTTAACGTGGACTTGACCACGGAGGATCTGCGGAAGCGGCTGCAGGAGGGCAAGGTCTACACGCAGGAACGGATCGAAACCGCGCTGAACCACTTTTTCACTTCCGCCAACCTCGAACAACTGCGCGAATTGACGTTGCGCGAGCTGGCCTCGCAATTGGATCAGCGCCGCCGCGAACCGGACGAGGAAACGATGGCCGCACCGGATCAAGTGGTGGTCTGTCTCAGTTCCCGCGGTCCGAACAGTGAAATGCTGCTGCGCTATGCCTCGCGACTGGCCGGGCGCCTCAACCGCAACTGGTACGCGGTCTATGTGCAGACGCCCTCCGAAACGCCGGAGTTAATTGACGCGAAGACGCAGCGCCTGTTGTCCAACACGCTGACCTTGGCCAAACAATTGGGCGCGATTGTGTTCACCTACAAAGGCGCCGATGTGGTCGAGACGATTCTCCAGTTCGCGCGGGAGTACCGTGTCGGGCATATCGTGATTGGCAGTCCGACGCGCTCTACCCCCTGGTGGAAGCGCCTCTCGGGACAAAAAACCGTGGCCGAACGGCTGATTAGCTGCGCGCGTGGCTTTACCGTGGTCGTGATCGACACCCGCCGCGGCGAGCGCCCCGTCCCGCGGCCTCAGATCCTCACGGACGAATTCCCGGAAAAGCGTCCCGCGCCCCCGGCCCCTTCCGTAGCGATGCGAGGACTTGGATTGGGCGACTTGCTCACGGAAGACACAGTGTTGATCTGGAGGGAGCCAGCGGACCGCGACGCCATACTGGCGGATCTCGTGGCGGCGGCCTGCCGGATATCAGGCTTTGGTGACGCCAGCGCCGTCCTCGCGGCAATCATTGCCCGCGAAAAACAAGGCAGCACCTTCTTCAATGAAGGCGTGGCCTTCCCCCATGCCCGCGTCGAGGGTCTGCCCGCGCCGGTGCTCGCCCTGGGACTGACCCAGGCCGGCGTGTTGGATGTGGAAACGCACAAGACAATCTATTGGGTGGCACTGATCCTCACCCCGGCGAGCCAATCCAACGCCCAAGTGCAACTCCTCGCCCTGGTCAGCAAGTCGTCGCAAGACGCCCAGCTCGTGGCCGCCCTCCGCGCCGCTGACTCACCCTCCGAGGCCATGCGTATCTTGCGTGGCTGAGGCGGATTTTCGTGCTTTCTTTTCGTAGCAAGACGTGGCACTATTGAAGCGCCCGAACAAAGCAGTTACATTCGTGTTGGGTCAGGGCGGGTCCAGCGCCGCCGGCTGGCGCCGGAGTTGGCAACCGTGAGGGAGAACAAGGGCCATGGACGCAATAACGTTGGATGTAATCGTTGATTTTATTTTCAACAGCATAGTGGCGGGGTTTGTCGCTTTGTTGGAAGGCGTCGTCTACGGTGCCGCCGCGGCCTTTCTGGACTGGCTCCTCGAGGCGGTCAACGTGCTCAATTGACGCCAGCGCCCCAAGCGCCGCGCAGTCCGGCCGCGATCAATGGACGGCACGGGGACCTTCAGTTCTTCTTCGTGCTCGTATTCCTGATGACGTGCTTGATCCAGTTGCGGAACTCGCATTCGCGGATGTCGTCGCTGAGGATGTCGTCATCAATCTTCAATTGCCAGCGCAGATCCGTCCGATCCGGGTGCTCGTAGAGTGTTTCGAGCTTGTCCACGTAGGCCATGAGGTCGTCATGATCGCGGAAGAGGCCCTGTTTGACCAGGCGGGGTTCGCGCGCGACGATGAGCCGGGCCATTTCGTGCAGGTTATATTCGGGGTGATACTGCGTGGCCCAAAACACGCCCTGCTTGTGCTTGACGGCGATGGCCTGGACGCGGCTCCAGTCATTGCCCGCGAGGCGCGTCGCACCGGCCGGCAGGCGCGTCACTTCGTCGTCGTGACTGACAAAGTGGCTGTAGACTTCCGGTTTCCCTTCGAACATGGGATGCTGCTTCGCCTCGTCCGTCAGGCGGATCTTGGTGGCAATGCCCATTTCGCGGCCTTTGGGATGCGCGGCCACTTCCCCGCCCGCCACCTTGGCCGCGACCTGGATGGCCCAACAACTGCCGAAGCCGGGCACGCCGGCTTCATAGGCGCGGGCAGCAAGCTCCAGGTGCGCGTGGACACGCGGGTCATCGTGATAGATGGTCAGGTTGCAGCCGGGCCAGAGGATGCCGGCGTAGTCGGAGAGTTGCTCATCGCTCACCTTCGGCACGCCCGGATCGCTGCTGTACCAGAGGTCGTACTCGGCCTCCGGCAGGTATTTCTTCAGAAGGTCGGCATAGAGTTGACCCGCCAGCGTCATCCCCACCTGTTTGAATTGCTCCCGGCTTTCCTTCGGATAGCCGTCCACGACCAAGAATCGCTTCGTCATTATTGCTCTATCATCCTATCACTTCGCATTTGTATTCCAGCGCTCGTCCGGTAGTCCAGCGCTCGCCGAGCGCGGGACTGGATGTTGCGCACAATCGACATCCTCACTATGAACTTGTAGCCCAGCGCTCGCCGAGCGCGGGACTGGGCGCTGCGCGCGGTCGTCGGGCGTGCGCCCAAGTCAAGAAGTCGCGCGCTCGGCGAGCGTTCGACTACTAGACCGCTCGGCGACGGTGCAGCTACCAAGACCTGCCAGGATCTGGGGCAGCGTTGCATAATCATCACATAGGGCATCGGGCACATGCCCGTCGAGCGGGCGCTGCTTGACCACGGTGAGCAAGACCCCGCGGGCGCCGACCGCGTGCGGGCCACCGAGGTCATTGTGGGGGCGGTCGCCCACGTGGACAATGCTCTGAACAGGGATATTGAAGTGTTGCGCTACCGCTTCAAAAGCTTTCGGGTGCGGTTTGGACACGCCGATCTCGTCGGAGAAGGCGAAGAAGTCGAAGTACTCAAGCATGCCCGCGCCTTGCAGCAGTTCGCGGAGAGCGCGTCCCGGACTGAAGACGGCGTCGGAGATGATGGCGAGCGGATAGCGCTGGTGGAGCGCCCGCAAGGCTTCGGTGGCACCAGGGGCGGGATCGGGCCGGAACTCGAGTTCCATGTCCTCGTGGAGATGGACCAAGCGGGCCAGATCATCTTCGGGGAGGGCCCTGTTCAGGCCATTAAGCAGCACTCCCAGGCGCTCGCGCACCGTCCAAGTCACGTGGATAGCATGCCAGACGTGGTTGAAGGCGGCGTCGGTGACGTCGTAGGCCAAATCGACAGCGGCCCGGTCAATAGCGCCATGGCGGGACAGCGCCTCATGCACCAAGGCGCGGCGCTCGACCTTCTTGGGGGGGCGACCGGCGGCGGCGCGCTTGGGTTCGTCGGATTCGTCCGCGAACAGGCAGTCCCAGAGGTCGAAGGTGATGGCGCCAATAGGCCGTGTAGACATCTTCAGCATACCCCAAGCGAGACGGGTTTCCGGCCCGCATCGTTCGGGGGAAAGGATAGCAAATGGGGGTGGGGAGCTTCCAATGGGGGGTGGTTTCAGGCGAGGGCCAGTTTGCGAAACAAGGGGTACTCAGTGGACATTGATAAGAAAATTAAGAATACTACTAGATTCTTAGGAATGATCACTGGACTTAATTGACTTAATGGACTTGATGGTCAGAGGCGGGAGGAGAGTTCTTCTTCGACGATGGCGGCGGGGGGGACTTCGGAGACGGCGGTGAGGGGGAGGGCGCCCTCGAGGACGCGGTCGACGATGATTTCGGCGTCGTCATCGAGGACAACGGCGGTGCCGTAGATGAGGATCTCGGCGGCGCCTTTGGCGATGTCGCTGGTGGTGAAGCGGGCGGCGAGGATGGCGTTGGCGCCAAGCCGGCGGGCTTCGTGGATCATGCGATCAAGGGCCTGCTCGCGGGCTTCGGCGAGCATCTTCGTGTATTCCTCGATTTCGCCGCCAACGAGGTTGCGCATGCCGGCGATGATGTCGTGGCCGAGGTGCATGCCGCGGACGGTGCCGCCGCGCACCATGCCGAGGGTCTTCACGATGCGCTTACCGTGGATATGCTCGGTGGTGACGACGATCAACGATGGACCCCTTGCGAGTACCGGTCGGTCCTGGCGGCGCGCAGGCGCTGCCGGAGCACGGAGACAAAAATGACGATCAGGCCGAGGGCGGGCAGGGTGAGCAGGACCTTGATCCAGTTGGACGCCCACGGCTCATAGTAAAACAATACTACACCGTAGGCGGCGAGTGCCAATAAGCCGAGGAGGGCGATCCCCCAGCCGATTCTGCGTTCGAGCTGGTTGTAGATGTTGTCGAGGAAGGTGTCCCAGACGGCGTCGGGGGGTTCGGTGAGGCGGAAGCTGGCGCTGGTGCCGACCATGAGGCGTTTCATGGTTTCAAATTCGCGGCGGCAGACGGAGCAGCTTTCGACGTGCTGTTCGAGGGTGCGGCTCTGTCCCTCGTCCAATTCGCCATCGAGATAGCCGGAGATCAGGATTTCATATTGTTCGCAGGCCTTGCTCATACGTGCATGCCATGTCCTCTCTGTGCCGGCTGCCTGGGAGCCGGCAAGTTGGAATCCCGGCGGAACTTCCCGCCGCTGTTGTTGTTATACACACGCCAGGGGCGAATTATTCAGGGGGAATAGACACGGACGGACACATGGACGGAATGAATGAAGCAACACATTGAGGTCATGGGTGGACCAGTTCTTCTTCTTTGGTTTCAATGACTTGGCGGAGGGCTTTGCGGGCGGCGTGGAGCCGGGACATCACGGTGCCCTGGGGGATTTTCAGGCATTCCGCAATTTCCGCATAGGAAAGCTCCAAAAAGTGGCGTAAGCGCAGGATTTCGCGGTGTTCGGGGGTGAGTTGGGCCATGGCGCCGCGGATGGAGCGCTTCAAGTCATCCAGTTCGGCGTGTTCTTCGGGGGTGCGGCCGTTGTCACAGGGGTCGTAGCCATTCTCCATCATCTCCTGAAGCGAGATTTCGCCGTGGCGGCTGCGGCGCCGGAGGTGGTTGTAGCAGATATTGCGGATGATGCGGTAGAGCCAGGGATAGAACGGCATTTTGGGGTCGAAGCGGTGCATGGCGCGAAACGCGCGGACAAACGCCTCCTGGGCGATTTCGAGGGCGTCCTCGCTGTTGCCCACAATACTGAACGCGGCCGCATAGGCACGCCGCTGGTAGAGCTTCACGAGCGCGCCGAACGCAGTCCTATCCCCTTTCCGCGCGGCGAGCAGCAGCGCGGTTTCGTCCATCGTCGAGGTATTCATGGCGATTTCAGTACCCCCGGCGGGGAGATTTATTCAGGCTATCCTACCTAGAAAACTGCGGGTGCGCAAGGTTCTTGGAGGAAGCCGGGAAATGGGAAGAATGGGAAGAGAATGGGAGGAATGGGAGGAATTAGGTGCCGCGGAATACAGCATAGTCAGTTCCCGAACACGTCGCGAACGGCTTCGAGGTACGCCATGCCATGCATCGTGTCCGGTCCGAGGTAACTGCCTTCGGTCCTTTCAGCCGATGGCTCAGGATCGGTAACCGCGACGCCGTCATCCGCGAACGCCGAAATCAACGCTTCGGTCCTTTCAGCCGATGGCTCAGGATCGGTAACCGCGACGCCGTCATCCGCGAACGCCGAAATCAACGCCCAGACCGCCCACTCGACGCGCGAAAAAGCAGCCATCACGCTCTTCGTTACGGAACTCCCCCCCGAAGAAGTCGCCCTCCTCGACGGCCGCAAAGCCACCAGCCTCCAAGAAGCCCTCGACACCGCTCGTGCCGAATTCCAGGCTCCAAGCATCCCCCGCCTCACCCCTCACCCTCTTCCCCTCCGCCTCCTACACCGCCCCCTTCCCCCGCAACACGGCCGTCGCCCTCCCGTAGCCGGGGCATCCTGCCCCGTTCCGACAGTTGAATTGGTGACCCCCGTAGACGCGATGTCCCCGTCGCGTTTCACGCTTGAGTTGGAGTCAGGCGTGTTTCGGGAAACGCGACGGGGACGTCGCGTCTAAGAAGGCAGTTTCCACCCGGTTGTGGCGTGGTCTCCTGACCGCGCCACCCGACCCGACCGAAGGTCTCCTCTTCTCGAGAGTACAGAATCTCGCGACGCTTGAACTGACTACTGCCATCCTTTACATTGAAAGCATGACGATAGAACTTCCAGACAGTCTTGTGGATCAACTGCAATCCGCAGCTTCCACCCAGGGCCGCGATATACGTGCGTTGGTCGAGGAAGCTGTGCGCGACTATCTCGAGTGGACAGCGGTCACTGAGACCACCGGCGAAGAGGTGGGCGAGTCTCAGGTGGCCATGCTGGGAGAACTGACGGATTTCGGCAGTTGGGATGACAACGCATGAGGCGGGGCGAAATCTGGTGGGCGGAGATTCCGCCGCCTTACGGAAGCCGCCGCCACGCCTTCGACCGCAGGTCTCCAGCACCGCGAGAAGACCACCTGATGAGAGGAGACGTACGGTCAGGCCGAGTGGCGCGGTCAGGAGACTGGCGACAACGAAGCTCCCCTCTGAAGAAGTCGCCCACCTCGGCGGCCGCAAAGCCAACAGCCTCCAGGAAGCCCTAGACACCGCCCACGTTGAATTCCAAGCCCAAGGCGTCCCGCGCCCCACCCTCACCCTCCTTCCCTCCGCCTCCTACACCGTCCTCTTCCCGCACAGCCAGGGCGTCCCCCGCTCGTAGCTGGGGCATCCTGCCCTGCGTCCACTGTTGTGGTCGGTCTCCGCCTCGATAGGGATGGGGGGAGCCGACCCCTATCGAGCGAAAATATGGCTTTTTAATATATCTTATTATAAAAGTACTTACAGAAAAACCTCAGGGCGGGGTAAAATCAAGCCGTAAGTGGGTACTACATCCACGAAAGGGGAGACATCATGAAACACTACAAGCGGGGAATAATCATTGCGGGCGTGGTCACGTTGGGCGTCGTGGGGTTTGCCTTTGCTACCGTCCTCACCGGCGACTATCTCGAAATCACCACGGGCGGCATCACAATTGGCGGCACGGGCAATGCCGGAGCAAACAAACTCCTTTTCGCCAATGATGGCAGCTACATACGAATAACGGATGCTGGCGGAGAAGACGACATGCTGCACATCTTGGGCGACGACCACATCAGACTGTACTCCAATCGCGGCGTGTATCAAGCAAGCGCGATAGTCATGGCCGGGGGTTCGGGTGCAGCGAAAATGATTGGCAGAGATCTCAATAATGCGAACTATCAAGGTACGGCCCAAGTGGCCGCAGACGAGTACGGTTCCTCCTACCTTGCAGGTGTTCCCGCCGCGGACGACGAGACATACGCCGTGGTCGAGGCAAACAAGGATGGCTACGCCTACATGGCAAGCAAGGCACAGGCCAGCGTGGAATGCACCGTCGATGGAGACGTTGTTATTCAACTCGGCGTATCTGGCGGGGAGGGCATGGATGCAATGGGGGCCATGGGCGAAGCAGCGCAGGAACTGCCGTCAGGCATGCAGACGCCGCACCACGAAATCATCGAATACCTGGCCGAATAGACCCTTACCTGATCCACAGCAATTGAAGAACGGGATGAAAAGTCTGGACGCCAACATCGCGTGCTTAGGGGTCCCACTTGCGATCCGTGAATCCAAGAGACTGATGGTTTGACGGGGGAATGGGGTATGAAAGAAGCAATTAGGCAGCAGCGCGGCACACCATCCCGGGCTGGTGCGCAGGGCTGCCTTGAAGCTCGCCGAAGCAATTTTCGGTTGGATCTTCCCATTGTACTGTATCAAGAGCCTCCAGTACTCAAGGCTCTGAATCTGATGAGTAGATTGCCAGATTTCCTATCACTTCACGCCGCTCGTGCGAATCGGAACGCGCTGAACGGACTCAAGTGTTGTTCCCACTGCGAAATAAAAGGGGTGAATGCGCCATGTTAGACCTTTGTTTGATTCTCGCCTTGCTCCCATCAAACATACTCGGTGCCGTTGATGAAAGCACCGGTAAAGATTCGGCTGCAGGGAATGCGCTAGCAGCCTTCGAGCGGCTGTGCGGCGGAGACGAGGTCGATGGAGCTCGGACTCACGCGGCCTCTGTTCTGGAAGTCTCTCGCATCGACGAACCGCAAGACCTGACACAGCCACTTACGTGGGAAATGCATTCCGATGGTTTCATCGTCCCGATACATGGAAGGCTCTTTCGTGTATATCCAAAGGATTTCGTCGCGGCAGCTCCGAAGAATACGCGTGAGCGCAAGAACACGCGAAGCCCCTACAATGGGAAATGGGAAGAGGGAATCATCGGGCAGGTTTGCTGTGAGCTGGATGGGAGTCCATACCGTATCATCCGATTTGTGAGACCTTCCAATGGTATGCTGGGTGTGAAACTACCCCAGAATGATGCGATGCGTTTAATCTCAAACGCAGTCGGAAGGACGGATGGAACCATCCAATTGCTGGAGTTGGATTACCTTAACTATGCCTGGCAATGGACTGATGGACAGGAAAGGCATTTTGTAGACTGCACTACTGGGAAGTACTTTCCAGAGGATCAGTTTGATTCAAATGTGCGCAAGAGGTGGAGCAATTATAGAAATCGTGGCACCGAGATTGCAGGAACTAGCTCCAGTTTCTCGTTAGCGCCTGTGGCGCGCGAGCAATTCATGTATCAAGCACAGAATGGTATGCAGTGTTGGCCTACTTGTATAAGCATGGCATTTGACTTCTTTGGCGAACGGATTTTCCATGAGGACGTGGCGGATGTAGCCATGTGTCCCGGTTCAGCGGAAAATGGACAATGACCGGTTTTTGTTAATGAGTACGGTCGGGTTCTGATTCCATTTTCAAGATGCGTTTTTTTGAGGCATAGCAGGTCTATCATCCGATGAGGTTTTTCATCGGGGCGTGAC
>JACPGD010000226.1 GCA_016182645.1 Candidatus Hydrogenedentota bacterium
CCCCCCGGCCACGTCAGTTTCACGCTGGAAGTCCCGGCGGAATGACATCTCCTAACCCGGCATCGCCGCAATCAAATTGGCGGCATAAGACAAGCGCAGATGACGCTGATAAACGCAGATGGAGACCTGCAAGGTGAGTTGTCGAACCACGGAGTGCACGGAGAACGCGGAGATAGGACTTTGGATAGAAGATTTGGCGGAGAGGGCTGACGTAGAAATTCTGTGTGGCGCAACAAGAATTTGAAGGTTAGTAATACAGAGATCGGACGCTGCGGAAAGTTTGCGACATTTTGTGTACAATCCAATTGCTAACGCACTAATGAATCCTCGCCGGTCTTCGATTAGGATGGTCGCAGGAGGTGCTGGGATGGTTCCTCTATCCGAGATAGAGCAGTTGGCTGAACATATCGCACGCGAATTCGATCCGGATAAGATCGTTTTGTTCGGATCGTATGCCGACGGAACGGCAACCGTGGACTCCGACGTCGATTTGCTTGTCATCCTCCCTTTCGAAGGACGCAACCTGGACAAGTCCGTCGAAATCCTGGTTCGTACGAACCCCTCCTTCCCCATTGATCTCCTCGCCCGCAAACCAGAAGACACCGAACGCCGCTACCGTCTGGCCGACCCGTTGATCCGCACCGCCTTAGACTCAGGAATCGTACTGCATCAACAAATTGGTTCAGGAGTGGGTAAACAAGGCGGAAGCTGATTTCGCCACGGCGAATCGGGGGTGCCTGACATGTCAGTCAAAACTGGTGGGCGGAGGAAGGGAGTAATCGGTCTCGTGCTGGCGGTGGGGGTAATGTGTATCGTTCTTGGCGGCAGCTTGCTTGGTTTGCTCCCAGATCTGCCCAGGCATCCCGCCGTGCTACAACTGAGGGACTCTCCCGATCTTGCGCGCGCGCATGAAGCTGTTTCGGCCAGGAATAGTTTCGCGGCCACCCATGACTTACCTCGTGAGGGGAAAACCGTGCGGTCGGGATCGGCCTGGGACGATCTGCTGGCCGCATATGCGCTGTGCGCAGGAGACGAGACCTGGGAGTGGTTTCAGTCTCGCGCAGAGCCGGTGCAGACGATGAGTGAGCAGGGATGGGCGCGACTGGGGGAGTTCCTGCGCAAGAATAAGGAACTCCTGGCCGAACTCCGCGCATTCGCGGCGGCGGGTCAGCCGTGGTACGAGATCGACCTTAGCGATCCCGCCAATCTCAGATTTGATCACTTTTCTCCCATGCGAGACTTCGCCCGTCTTTTGGCCGCCCAGTGCGTCTGCGACAGACACACGAATGACGTTGATGCGGCCTTTGAAAACTTGGTTGCAGTCTATCAAGTGGGAGAGGTGCTGGCCGAGGAACCACTCGTCATTTCGCAGTTGGTACGCTTGGCCATTCATGGGATTGGGCAGTGGTGGCTCGAGTCGACTTTTCAGCCGGGGGATCTGACGCCAGAGCAGTCACGGGCGCTCATAGAAGTTTTGCACGGCATCGACTATCAAACGAGTTTATCGCAAAGTCTGTACATAGAAGCCGAGAGGGGCTTGTCTACTTTCGACTGCGTTCGCGCCGGCGAAATCTCGGGGGTCGCCTATGTGTGGGGCGACAGGCTCTTCTTCAGGGTTTATGGAAGTTCCGTGGGCAGGCCATGGCTCAACCTGGATGAAGGCGCGTACGCTATGACCATGCAACGGGCGGCGGAGACAGCCGGACAACCGTACTTTGAAGGGCTGGGGATGATGCGCGAGATTCAGGAAGAGGTTGATCGTCTACCCTACACGCGTGTGATGACAAGGCGGTTCGTGGCGGCGGAAATGCGATGTCTCGCAATACATGCACGCTACGCGGCGATGCGCGATCTTTGCTGGCTTGGTCTGAGCGTGGAAACGTATGCCACCGAGCATGGGGAATATCCCGCAACACTCGAAGTGGCCGTTCCCGCACATCAACTGCCCCCCGACCCTTATACGGGCCAAGACTTTCGCTATACGCACACGCAGGACGGCTTCACGTTGTACAGCTTGGGGCCGGATGGGGTCGACGTCGGGGGCACGCAAGGCTCGGCACGTTCTCAAGAGGGTGATCTAGTCTGGCGAGGAACGCAGCAACAGTCCTCGATGTAAGTTCTTCCAGACACGCCCTTCCCCTATCTCGGCGCGATAATGGCCGCGAAACCGCCGCCCGGCGCCAGGGAAATTGACATGGGGGTCCCGGCGTCGACTGTTTTTTGCTCCACCCGAATCGCATTGGGTTCCTCTTCGTCCAGGGAACCATCGACATACAGCCTGGCTTCATACTGGCCTGGCGCGAGGAAATGCAGCGGGACGGTCACCTCGCGCGGCGTCCAGTCTGTCATCCCGCCGACGTACCAGGTGGCGCCGTTGCGGCGGGCCATGACGATGTATTCTCCCGCCACGCCGGCCACGAAACGCGTCAGTTCCCAGGTCGTGGGGACGTTGACGATAAAGTCGAAGCCCTGTTGGCCTTCATACGCTTCCGGGGTATCGGCGACCATGGGCATCGGGTTCTCGTAGACCACGTACATGGCGAGGTGGTGGCAGCGGGTGCCGAGCACAAAGGGATTTTCGTTGCGCGCGATGAAGGCCGTGTTTGAAGTGGAGCGGAATCCGCCGGAGTGGTAGTCGAGCGGTCCGGCCAACTGCCGGACATAAGCGGCCTCGACATTGTGCGGCGGGGTACACCGCTTGCTCCACTTGAGGTACTCCAGATTCAGGACGGCTTCGCGATTGAACAGGTTCGGCCACGTGCGCTGTTCGCCGCTGGGCTTGTACGAGCCGTGAAACTGGAGGTGGAGCTTGTGGCGGGCGGCGGATACGAGCGCGCGTTCGCAGAAGTTGACCACTTCCTGATCGTCGCGGTCGAGGAAATCGACCATCAAGCCGCTGACGCCCCAGTCCTCATATTGCCGGAAGGCCTCTTCCAGGCGCGGGGCCAGGGCTTTGTAGTGCACCCACAGACGGATTCCCACTCCCTTTTCGCGCGCGTACTTTAGGATCTCGGGCAACTGCAACTCGGGGCGCGGCGTAAGAATGTCCGTATCCGGC
>JACPGD010000223.1 GCA_016182645.1 Candidatus Hydrogenedentota bacterium
GCTGGCCCTGGGTTACCGGTCGACGGTGCGCTACTACACGGGGGCGAGCCGGGGACGTGTGACGGGCGCGCCGGTCCCGAAAGCGGCGCGGCGCACCCGGGTACTGACGGGACGCCGGCTGCCGGGTTTCGCTGATGACACTGCGAGCCTCTGTTACGCGGCCTTCCTGAGCTACCTGCGGCACCCCAACATCCGCATGCTCCTGATCATGCCGGTCTGTCTCGGACTGTTCTTCCTGTTCGTCTATGGTTCCGAATGGGGCGAAAAGGCCGGGCGGGGTGGACAATGGCTGCCGTACTTTGTCCTCCTGTGGCCGTTCCTCAATTTCGGGTACATCCTGCTAAATGTGTTTGGGATTGATCGGGAGAGCTTCCGGGCGATGGTGCTGCTGCCGGCGCCGCGCCACAAGTACCTGCTGGCGAAGAATGTTGCGCTGTTCCCGTTTGTCGGAGGACTCAGCCTGTTTTTCATTGTGCTCGGCACTGCGTTGACCGCGCCGGGCTGGCGGACGACGAGCGTGGCCTTGCTTCAGGTGTTCCAGCTCTATCTGTTGTTTTGCATGGTGGGCAATTTCACCTCGATCCTGTTCCCGTACCGAATTCACGGCAACGCCATGCGCGGGCAGACGAACCAACCGATCATGATCCTCGTGGGGCTGGTGTCCATGGTGGTGGTTGCGTTGATCATGCTGCCGAGCACGCTCTGTCTCCTGATTGATGAAGTGATGAAGAGTAGTTTTCCGTATGGCCTGGTGGTTTCGCTCGGGTTGCTCACGTTCACGGTGTTCGCGTATGTGTTCAGCCTGCGGCACGCCGGGGATCTCTTGCTGGAGCGGGAACAGCGCGTGTTGGAAACGTTGGTGCGGGACCGGGAGTAGGACAACTTTCAACCTAAATCCGGCAGTTGAAACGTACTCAAACTCGAGGGTGGCAGCTTCAAGCGCGACGCTGGCTTGAATTTAACTGCTGATCGTATCTTTCGCGCTTGAGGCTGCCTCATGGAGCGACTCACCCATTTGGAGAGCGCAGCCTTAAGCGCGGTAGTGTCGATCTGACTGCAAAACCCCAGTAATCGCCGCGCTTAAAGCTGCCACCCACATGCTCTTTGATTCTTCAACTGCCGGATTTAGGTTCAACGCAGCCTGAGTGGCGGCGGGCCCTACTTGGCGCCAGAGATAGCGAGCGTTTCGATTCTGATATTGGCGTTGGTGTAGATGCAGATGTCCGCGGCGATCAGGAGGGACTCGCGGACGATGGTTTCCGCGTCGAGATTTGAGTGGCGCATGAGCGCGCGCGCGGCGGAGAGGGCGAAGGAGCCGCCGCTGCCGATGGCGACGTCGTCGGGCTCGATGATTTCGCCGCCGCCAGAGATGAGCAGCGAATGTTCGCGATCACAGACGGCCAGGAGCGCATTCAGTTGCCGGAGGTACTTGTCCGTACGCCAGTCCTTCGCGAGTTCGACGGCGGCGCGCAGAATGTTTTTGTTGTATTCCTTGAGTTTGCCTTCGAAGCGATCGAAGAGTGCGAAGGCGTCGGCCACGGCGCCGGCAAAGCCCGCAATCACGTCACCATCGGCCAGGCGCCGCACCTTAACGGCCTGACTTTTCATCACCGTCTCGCCGAGCGTGACCTGGCCGTCGCCGCCCAGGGCGACGATGCCATCTTTGCGCACGGAGATGACGGTTGTTGCATGGAATGATTTCATGATAGGTTTCCTAACTTCTTTGGGGCTACTGTACAGGGAAATGCGCGGGCCGCACAAGACAGTATGAACGTGATGGACCTGATGGACGGAATGGACAGGGAACGGCAGTGTGGCTGCGCCAAGGACCGAGGCAATTCATGAGCAGTATTGTGTTGGGATTAGCGGTGTTGTTAAGCCTGGTTGGCTATCAGGTGGGCATGCGGCGCTACCGCATGCATCGTCTGCGCCGGAAGTGGGAGGAGGCCGGTGCGGCAATGCAGCGGCACGCACCGGAAGAGGCGCGGCGGCTGCTGGAGCAGTGTGTGCGGCTGGAGCCGCTGTGGGCCCAGGGTCGGCTGCGCCTGGCGGACGTGCTGACGCAGATGGGTCAATTGTCCGAAGCGGAGGAGCAGTACAAGATGGTGGCCGCGCTCCAGCCGCGCATTGCGTCCGGGCATTTTGTTCTGGGCCTGTTTTACGCCATGCACCAGCCTGAGCGGCGCGACGATGCGCTGGCGGCCGTGAAGAAGGCACTGGAACTGCAGCCAGAGATGAAGAAGCTGCTGGTGGAGCATTACGCGCACTTCAAGGCGTTGCACGATCATCCAGAGTTTCGAGATTTGGTATCGTGAGTGAGATGGTAATCAGGCAAGTCGGACGGAGCGCTATGCGTGGGGGTGGGCCTCGCGGTAGACCTGGCGGAGGCGTTCGATGCTGACGTGGGTGTAGATTTGGGTGCTGCTGAGGCTTTCGTGGCCGAGCATTTCCTGGACGACGCGGAGGTCGGCGCCGCCATCGAGCATGTGCGTGGCGAACGTGTGGCGCAGGGAGTGGGGCGACACTTCGCGCCGGGCCGGGAGGACTTCGCGCACATAGCGTTCGACCACGCGTTGCACGCTGCGCGTGGTGAGCGGGCCGCCGCGGGCGTTGACGAAGACGATGTCGTGCTCGGGCGCGCCGAGTTCCGGCCGGACCCGCAAATAATCGGCGAGTGCCTTGCGCGCGTAGGATCCCAACTGCGCGAGGCGCTCTTTGCGGCGCTTGCCGAGTACGCGCATCACACCCGCGCCGAGGTCCACATCGGGGAGCCGCAATCCGGCGAGTTCGGCGGCGCGGATGCCGCTGGAATAGAGCGTTTCGAGCAGCGCGCGGTCGCGCTGGCCCAAGGGCGTTGAGAGGTCCGGAGCTTCCACCAGGGCAGTCACTTCGGGAATGGAGAGGACTTCGGGCAGATCGCGCGGGAGTTTCGGGCTGCGCACCTGCTGGGCGGGGTTTTCATCGAGGCGTCCCGTCCGCACGAAGAATTTGTAGGCTGAGCGGAGGGCGGCCAGTTTACGGGCGCCGGTGCGGGCGGAGCCGTGAAGCGTTTGCACGTGTGCCAGGAAACCGCGGACGTCATTGCGCGTGGCGCGGCGCATGACGTCGAGCGAGGGCCGGGGCCGGGGCTCCGCTGATTCGCGTTGCAGGGCCTGTTTGCCGTTTTGGACGTAGTCGCAGAATTGTTCGAGGTCATTCAGGTAAGCGCGGAGGGTGTGCGGCGAGAAACGTCGCTCGACCCGGAGATAATTCATGAATTGCAGTACATCGATGGCGGACATGTTTTGTGGCCTTTAGGATGGTGTCATTCTGCCGTCATGCCGCGGTTTATGCAAAAAGGACTGGATAGACTAAATGGACAGAGAAGATACGAATCCTCTTGTCTCTCCGGTCCAGAACATTGGACATTCCGGGTCCACTTTCGTACTCTATCAAAGGCAAGTAGTGTGCACCGAAGTAAAACCAAGGGAGAGGCAGACATGCTGAACCTGGCGCATTTTCTGGATGTCACGGCGGAGAGCTACCCGGAGACGACGTGCGTCATTCTGGACAATCTCCGGATGTCGTATGCGGAGGTGGCGTCGGCGGCGCGGCGTGTGGCGAATGCCCTGCGCTCGAAGGGCATCGGGCCCGGCGACAAAGTGGCGATGATGATCCCGAACACGCCCCATTTCCCGATTATTTACTACGGCATCTTGCAGACCGGGGCGACAGTGGTGCCGGTCAATGTCCTTTACCGCCACCAGGAGATCGAACACTACCTGGCCGATTCCGAAGCGGTGGCATTATTTGCGTTCAAGCTGTTCGAGCCGGAGGCGGTGAAGGCGTTTCACCATGTCGAGACGTGCCACCACCTGATCATCGTGAGCACGCCAGTGGATTTGGAGACACCCGCGGTCGGGGAGAACTTCATGCATCTGCTCGCGGCGGTGGACGACCAGTTCGATACGTACCAGACCATGCCGGATGATACGGCGGTCATTCTCTACACCTCGGGCACGACGGGCGCGCCCAAGGGCGCCGAGTTGACTCATTTCAACCTGTTCTTTAATGCCTACTATGCGTGCCGCGAGATCAATGACGTGCAACCGGGCGACGTTTGCCTGGTGGTGCTGCCGTTGTTCCACAGTTTCGGGCAGACCTGCCTGATGAATGCGAGCATCCTGGGCGGCGCGACCATGAGCCTGCTGCCGCGCTTTGAAACCGAGAAAGCGATGGAGGTGGTGGCGCGCGATAAAGTGAACCTCATCGCCATGGTGCCCACGATGTACTTTTTCATGCTGAACCAGCCGAATTGGCAGGAGTTCGACTTTTCCTCGGTAAAGATCGCGGTGTCCGGCGGCGCGGCCCTGCCGGGCGACGTACACCGCCGTTTCAAAGAGCGGTATGGGATAAACATCCTGGAAGGGTATGGCCTGTCTGAAACGAGTCCCGTGGCCACATTCACCAAGGACGGGGACGCCGTGAGTGTGGGTTCCATTGGCAGGCCCATCTGGGGAGTGGACGTGCGCGTGATGCGTGAAGACGGCAGTTTTGCGCAGGTGGATGAAGTCGGCGAGATTATCATCCGCGGACACAACATCATGAAGGGATACTATCGCCGGCCCGAGGCGACCCAGGAAGCGATCGTGAATGGCTGGTTCCACAGTGGCGATTTGGGCAAGATGGACAAGGACGGCTTCTTTTACGTCGTGGATCGCAAGAAAGATTTGATTATTCGCGGCGGGATGAATATTTATCCGCGGGAAATAGAAGAGGTCCTCTACCGCCATCCCAAAGTGTTGGAGGCGGCGGTGGTGGGCATCCCGGATGAGTCGCGGGGCGAGGAAGTGAAGGTGTATGTCAGTCCTAAGGAGGGCCAGGCGCTGAGCGCGCTGGAAATCGAACAGTATTGCCAGGAACAGATGGCCAAGTTCAAATGGCCGAAAGAAGTGGAGGTCCTGCAAAACCTGCCGATTGGTCCGACGGGCAAGATCCTCAAACGTGAACTGCGGCAACACGCCCTGGCAGGGGTCCGGGAAAAGGCCGCCACAGTCTGACCATGCCCTTGGGAATTCTTCCTCGACACTCCGCTCCCCTTCATTCCAACCAGAGAAGGTTTCTAAGTCCGTGACTCCCGATCGAGTGTATCTGCCTAATTCCGAAGCATGTTTTGTCTGTGGGGAGGAAAACCGCGCGGGCTTGCAGGTGCGGTTCTATGTGGAAGATGACGTCGTGAAGATGCCGCTCACCGTGCGGGAACACCACTGCGGCTATAAGAACGTGGTCCACGGCGGCGTGGTCGCCGCGGCACTGGATGAGACCATGGGCTGGGCCGCGGCACGCTCGATCAAGCGGATGTGCATTACGGGCGAGTTGACGGTGCGGTACTTGCAGCCGGTGCCTGCTGATCGGGAACTGACTGTGTGCGGGCGGACGGTGCGGGCCCACCGCCGGATGGTGCAAACGGAAGGGCACATTGAAGACAGCCAGGGGGCCATCCTGGCACGGGCGGAGGGGCGCTTTCTTCCCTTGTCCGTGGAGGAAACGCTGCAAGTAGACGATGCGCTCCTGTATCGCGGCGATGAGGAACGGGTTTTCGATGAGTTGCGCGGGACCGCGTAGATGAAATCGGACGGACCAGCCGGATCGGACGGATCGGACGAATTACGATCCTCGGGCGTGAAGCGCGCATTGGTTTAGGCTACGCCGGGTCAGGATGGGGCGAGAGCTGCGGGGGGAGTCTCAGTTTCCGGCGGCGAGGGTTCCCCTTCGGCGGTGGCGGCGCCGGCTTCGGGCGCTGCCTCTTCGGCGGGTGCGGGCGGCGTGGGCGTCTCGGGCAAGCCCAACTGCTGCTGCGCGTACTTGTATTCCTGGGCCTCGGCGGGGAAGCGCTTCATCATGGTTTCGTAGAGCCAGATGAGTCCCTCGTGGTCCAGCAATTGTTCGTAGCAGACCTCGAGTTGCGGATAGACCCCGTAGGCGCCGTCCCAGGTGGGATAGTCGATGATGATCCGCTGATAGGCCTCGGCGGCAGACTGGTAATCGCGTAATTTCTGGCGGTAGAGGTTGCCCATGGCGTTCAGGAGCGCGGGGGTATCGGGGGAATTGGGGTCGGCATCGATCGCTGCCTGGTGTGAATCGATGGCGGCCCGTGTGCGGTCTTCCGCCGTGGGCCGTTGTTCGAGACGC
>JACPGD010000033.1 GCA_016182645.1 Candidatus Hydrogenedentota bacterium
TACCACCACTGGAGGGACGTGAGACAGCCCATGCCGGCCTTTGACACGCTGAATGTCACGCTGGCCTGGCATGACTTTCAAGACTACCGTCTCTGGACCATCGCGCAGATGTTTGGCGCCATGGACAAGACCGTCCGGCGCTATGATGATCGCCCGCTGATCATGTATTACGGGGGCTCGCTGCACCATTCCGCGCATCAACTCAGTGTTTACAACGTAGGGTTGGGCTTGTTGAAGAAATATGGTGGCGTCTTGGACGTCACGTGTTTTGAAGATCCCGTGCCGGCCGAAATCGGGTCGGGCATTGTCCGCAGCTATGGCGTCCCTCTAATGTGTGAAGCGTGGCAAATTCCGCCGCCTTTGCGCGATCACCGGCGGCTCTTCTTTCAGGCTTTCGCGCTGGGCGCGAAATCGTACCAGCTGGTCGGCGACTGGGCGAACATGGAAATGCCGGTAGCGGAATTCCAGCGCACCGCCGAAGTCTTCAAGGAGATGGCCGCCGCGGAGCCTCTGCGCGCGCCCGTGGCCGGTCTGATCTCCTACCGCACCATCATGTCCTTCATCCCCGCCCGCAACTACATCAACCCCACCCTCGCGCTGGTCCCGAAATTGCAGGAACACCAGTACTCACTCGATTGGCGCTCGGACATGGGACCGTTGAATCTCGAAGGCTATCCGGCCTTGCTGGATGCGAATTCCGAAGTGCTGGCGGGCGAAGTCATCGAACAACTCGGAAACTACGTCGAGCAAGGCGGGCGGCTGGCGTTGCTGGTTCGCTCTGGGCGATATGCGCTTGAAGACGGCCGCCCGGAGTATCCGCTGCTCACCCGATTGCAGTGTCCGAACCCGAACAGTACTGAAGTGGAGACGTGGACGTTGGGCCAGGGCCAGGTCCTGCGCGTGGGCCAGGACCAGGACTGGTCCACGGACGCCGGTCTGCAAACACTGTTGAGGTTGATGGACTTCCTGCAAGTACAGCGCCCCATCTCGGCGACGCCAGGTGTACTGGCGGCGTTGTCCCGTGGCGCCGGGGACATCCTTTATGCAACCGTCTTTAATCCCGTGGACGTAGCACAGGAGACGACACTGAGCATCGCATCCGGCATACTGCCGAGTGGCAAGGAGTATCACTGTTCAGATCTGTTTACACCCGAAACAGCGCCAACTTCTACTATCAGCGGCAGCCTGGAGTCCGGCTTTCCGATATCTCTTTCGCCCTATCAACTGTGCGTGTTGAAGCTCACTCCCAAGTAGCCCGACAGCAAAATCAGAAGTGCGTCAATCAGCCCCGAGCGGCACGATGCGGTCTGGCGTGACCCGGACGCGTTGCGCCAGCAGCGGCATGTCCTGTCTGGCATTCATGTACGTGAGCAGGACCACATCCGGCTCCACTTCCAGCGCTGTGCCCATCGCCCACACTGGATAGTCGATGACTGTTCCCGCGTCCCAGTTGAGGCCGTCGTCCCGGCTGAGGTTGACGCTGTAGTGCGGGTAGCGGTGGGCGCACAAGATCACGCCTGACCCCGTACGCACGGTGGACTGCGCATAGCCGGGGAAGGTCGCGCGCGCGGCGGAATCCCAGGTGGCGCCGCTGTCCTCCGACCAGCAGGCCCACATCGTGGGGCTGTAGACGGGCCGGACAAGCACAAGCAGCCTGTTGCCCATCGCTACCGCCGTCGGCTCGGTCAGATCGAGCGAGCCGGGAATCGTGCCGCGCGCAATGCCGGTCCAGGAAGGTTGATCGATCTCGGTGGGAGCCGACCAGTTCACGCCGCCGTCGGTGCTGCGGATGACGAACGCTTTCGCGTGCGTGGCGCTCCAGGTAATGACGTTGGTGAAGGTGTCATTCTCTTCTTTCACGCCGCCCAGCAGGAAGCGGAGCAGCGTACCGTCTTCTGTTTCATGGACTGGTCCATAGGGCACGAGGCTTTTCGGCTGCGCGGGCCATTCCGGGGCCACGCTCGAAGCGACGGGAACAGACCAGGTAACACCGCTGTCCGCGGATTCAGCCAGGAGTATCTCGGGCACAGGCGTTCCCTTCGCAGGATCTGCGCGATAGACCATGACCGACAGCTTTCCGCTCCGCGTGACAAACATTGCGCTGCCGTAGTCGGTGATTGGGCCAAGCGGCTCGGGGAGGGTCTCCGCCGCGGACCAAGTTCGGGCCTTGTCTTTCGAGCGCAACAAATGATTCTCGGAAGCCAGCAGCACGTCGCCGTTGGGCGCGTTGCACGCGCTCGGCATGACCTTGCTGCCCAGCGGCAGTTCAATGGCGTGCTTGGGAATCGTGGCATCAGCGTTCCACTCGGGCGCGGGTGAAGACGCGCCCGAAATGCGGACGTTGCGGAAGAAATACCAGCCGTACCCCCCCAGGCCGATGCGGCCGCCGGTGTAGGCGCCGTCGGTCACCTCGAGCGCCGAGCGCCCGTCCACCCACACACGCAGGCGCGGGCCGTGCGCCTCGATGCGCACCTTGTACCAGCGGTCCGTCTCGCTCGGCACCCCCGGCACCCACTCCATCGCGATGTTGCGCATGTACCCGTCGCCATCCACCTTGGCCACGGCCGCCCAGAAATGCTTCGCACGCAGTTGTTGCCCACCCCAGGGAAACCACACATAGTAGAAGTGGTTTGCGTCCGCCGCGCGCAGAATGAACCCGGCACTGCCCGTGCCTGTTTCGCGGTAATTGCCGTTGAACTCGAACTCGACGTCAACGTCTTCATACGATTCCGGCAAGTAGAACGCGCGGCTGTGCAGGTTGGGCGCGTCCTGCGGCTGAATGACACCCTCCGGCGTCTCGCTCCACGGCCCGCCCAGAAACTGCCATTGCGCCGCATCCGTCATGCGTAATTCCTTCGGCGCCGGAGCGGTGAGCGGTAGGTCTCCATGTTCTTCGACCCAATCACGCACCCAATCCACGGCGGCGGCATCGTTGTTGATCGTCAGAAAGACAATCCCCTTGATCCGCCCCGCCTGCGCCAGTTTCAGCGCCGTTTCACACTGCTGTGCCAGCAGCGCGCGGGGCATGGGCCGGCCCTCGCCATAATCGTAGAGGTACAGCCCAAGCACAATCGGCTTTCCCGGATACCGCTGCTCGCACGTCGCCACGTTGGCTTCCAGATTGGGAATGTCCCGAGCATGCCACGTCCAAAGATTGATCACGTCCAGTTCGCGGATATACTCGTCAATCCCCGGCACGCCGAAGTTCATCGTATACAGCACGCCCCAGACACGCAGCCGGGCGTGGTCTTCCCCAAGTGCTTCGGGAATGGCGTGAAGGTGCTCGGGCTTGAGGCCCTTGTCCACCTGCACGCTGCTCATGTCATCGAGGAGCACGCCTTCCAGTTGGGGAAACTGCGCCGCCACGCGGCGCACCCGCGCAATCGTCTCCGTGTACGTAAACGGCGCGCCGCCCGCGCTCTCATCACTGGCGATCTCCCACACGAGCCGCTGTGCGCCGCGCACTTCCTCGCTCACCGCCAACGCAGCCGTATCATCGGCCGGCAAACCATTGCCCGCCAGCACCACATTGGGCGCCCCCAGCAGCGTCGCCCGCGCCGCCGGCGATGCCTCCGCAAACGTCGCCGCCGTATGCGGACCAGGCCTTCCCATCTCCGGATTGCCCCAGACCCAGAGCATATCGTGGAGACGCTGCGGGGAGGGCGGATCGGCGTATGAACTCGGGACTGAAAATGCCAGTCCGAGCATGAGGGCCGCAATTCGAGCATTATACATCATTCTTTACCTCACTAGATCGGTCTTCCAGGTGAAGATAGTTGCAGGTTCAGACAACCATCCTACATTAAAGGCTTGGCAATATGCAGAATCTGAGGGCGAATAAAACTCCACTGCACGTGTATGATCCGCTGGAAAGCAAATGTGACGCATCGAAAGGTATCGGGCGATAAGGTGGGAAGACAATCGATTGAATCAATCAGGATGTTCCGTGAGGCCGTTCGAAGGTCGCCCAGAACAAAGTGGCAAATGTTGGGGACCTTCTTAACGAATTCCTCTCAATTGGCCCTTCATCCGTATCGTGTATTCCTTTTCCTTCGAGTTCTCTATCACGCGAGAAGAGGGCGGCCAGAGCGCGCCATGGAACTTGTGCAGCAGCTGCCGTTCAAACCTTTCCCATTTCTCTGCATAGCAGCCTCGGCCATGTTTTGGGGCTACCGTTGTGGAGAAGTCGGGTTGGCGTTTTTGTCTCACCAATCCAAGCAGCCTGGGATTGGATTACGCGCGGAAAGAATTTACGGCCTGATGAAAGACGCGGGCGCGTGTTCTGCGATGCCGAAGCACTGATATATCGCGAGGTTTTGCCGCAGATGTCCCAGTATTCGGTCAATGCTTGACGGTCGCAATCGCCTTCTGCCGGTAATGCTCATCCGGGCGAGTGTCAATGCGGCGGATATCCGCCTCGCTGAGCCACGTGGGTCCGCCGGCGGCGTAAGCGCCGATCAGAATCTGCGACATCTTTTCCGTCATATCCGTAATATTGCAGACTTTCTTCGCAGTATCGGCCATGGCGAAAAAGCCGTGGTTCTCCAGCATGATGCATTTCGGCAGCACCCCTTCCTGCTCGATAAAAGCCCGGACCTGGGCGCGCACCTCTCGCGCGAGGACAAGCCCGGGATCGACGTAGCTGACGTAAACGGACTTATGACCCATCACCACGATGTGGTCCGGACAAAGACGTCCCGCCATGGCTTCACGCGAAACCCTCGAACACAATATGCCATTCGTGGCCACCGGATGCGTATGCCCGATGAAGCGGTATTCGGGATACTGCAACAAGAGCGCGTGCATCATCGTCTCCACACTCGGCATGCGCGCTTCGCCCGCGCGCAGCACTGAGGCGCGCAATGTGGCGGAGACTTCCGCGTCGCCTGCCATGGGATCGTCCAACACGCCCGTCACTTTACGGATGGAAACCGGCAGAAACCCGTCCTCCGTAATTGTGGCGAGCGTCGTGCCCGACGCCTTCACATAAAAGGAGTCGTCGTCAATTCGCGCCGAGGTGTTGCCCTCGCCCAATATCGCATAGGGCCGGTTCGGATCGCCGAGGTATCGGGACATTTCAACAAGCTGCTGCAAGACTTCGGACATGTAACACTCCTTTGCATGATGAAAGAGTTGATTATAGACGAAGACAGGCTGTGTGCTGTAGGCTGAACGTTGGAGGCTGGACATCCACTTCGTTCCTCCCATACTTCCCATTGTCTACTCTTCCTGGTGCCACGCCGCGGACTAGGATGTCCGCGCTCCCGTGCGCCAAACTGCGGAAGTCCACGAAAATTTGACTTAAAACAGAGAATTACGGTACAAGATATACAGAAAGTTCGGGGTGACCGGCAGCTACGGCTTGCGGGGGCGTCACCGCCGCCACGGGGGAAGTTTCCAGTCTTCCCGGGGGAATTCAACCATGCCAGCGCGTTCCGTTTGGCCTCAGAGAGCAGTAGTGTGCCGGGGGGTGGCCCTGGTGGCCGCAAGCGTGATTCTTTGGAGTGTGCCGGGCGCCGCTGCCATTGAAGACGCCGAGTGCTTCATCTGCCATGGCGATCCCAGTGCTTCAACTACCAAGGAAGACGGGACGGAAGTCTCTCTCTTCGTCGATGAAGAGGTGTACACCAAGTCGAAACACGCGGAAGTCGGATGCATTTCTTGCCATATTGATATTGACGAAATTCCACACCCGGCTGATCTCGCGCCGGTCGATTGCAGCGTGTGTCATTCAGACCAGGCAGAGATCTACGCGAAAAGTCTCCACGGGATGGCGCTCGAAAAGGCGGACCCGCTGGCGCCGTCCTGCGCCGATTGCCATACGGCCCATGATGTCCGCTCGCCGTCCGATCCCAAGTCGCTGACTAATCCCATCAACATTCCGGCGATGTGCGCGCGCTGCCATGCGGAGGACGCGCCGGTCGCCCGCAGCCGGAATATCGAGCAGCACGACATCCTCAAGAACTATGAGGACAGCATGCACGCAAAGGGTCTGTTAGAGCAGGGCCTGAAAGTTACGGCGGTCTGCACCAGTTGTCACACCGCGCACAACGTGCTGCCCCACACCGACCCGCAATCCACCATTCATCGTGACAACGTCGTCGGGACCTGCACGCAATGCCATGCCTTGATTGAGGAAGTGCACCGCAAAGTCATCGAAGGCGAACTGTGGGAAAAAGACCCCGCCAAAATCCCCATCTGCATTGACTGTCACCAAGCCCACAAGGCGCGCAAGATCTTCTACGACGAAGGTGTCAGCGATCGCGATTGCCTGAGTTGCCATGCCAATCCGGTGCAAGGCGCCGCGCGGACGTTGCCGGCGGTGGACGCCGGGAAACTGGCCGGCTCGGCGCACACGACGGTGCGTTGTGCCCAGTGTCACAACGGCGCCACTCCTTCACTCGACCGCCCGTGCGCGACAGTCGCGAAGCAAGTGGATTGCGCGATTTGCCATGCCGATCAGGTGGCGCAGCATGGCCGCGGTATTCACGGCCAACTCCTGGCGAAGGGCGATCCGGACGAGCCCGTGTGCCTGGACTGCCACGACGGACATGGCACACAGCGCAAGAGCGATCCGGCTTCGCCGACGTTCCCCAAGAACGTCCCGAACCTGTGCGGCCGTTGCCATCGAGAAGGGGAGAAGGCGGCGAAGCGGCTTGGCCCCGAGTTTGAGGGAATCGTCCAGAATTACACTGAAAGCGTGCATGGAAAAGGACTGCTGGAGAGCGGCCTGGTCGTTACCGCCACCTGCACCAATTGCCACACCGCCCACCAGCCGCTGCCGCCCAGCGATCCCGAGTCGAGCGTCAACCCCACGAATATTCCCGACACGTGTGGAACGTGCCATACCGGCGTCGAAGACACCTTCCTGAAAAGTGTCCATTCTCCCACGGTCAGCACGTCGTCCAAGCCGTTGCCGGTATGCAGCAGTTGTCACACCGCCCATCGCATCAGCCGCACGAGTGAGGAACGATTCAAACACGACATCATCGACACCTGCGGCAAGTGCCATGAAGACGTCACCGAAACCTATTTCGAAACCTACCACGGCAAAGTTTCGAAATTGGGATCAGACGTTGCCGCGCGCTGCCACGATTGCCACGGCTCCCACGATATCTTGGCGGTGACGGACCCGCACTCGCACTTGAGTCACGACAACATCGTCGAGACCTGCAGCCAGTGCCACCCCGGCGCCAACCGCCGCTTTGCGGGCTACCTCACCCATGCCACGCACCATGATCCCGGCAAGTATCCCGCGCTCTTCTATGCCTTCTGGGGGATGACCGCCCTCCTCGTCGGGACGTTCGGGTTCTTCGGTCTTCATACCCTCATGTGGTTCCCAAAGTCACTGAAAGAAATGCGCCATCGCAAGGCCGCCGCGTTGCAGGGGCCGCGCCGGATGGTGCGCCGCTTCGATCCCGTCGTCCGCCAGATGCACTTTGTGCTCATCCTCAGTTTCTTTGGTCTGGCCCTCACCGGAATGGCCCTGAAGTTCTCCTACATGGCCTGGGCCCAGACGCTGTCCAAGGTGCTCGGCGGCTTCTACACCATGGGTACCATTCACCGCATCTGCGCCGTGGTGATGTTCGTGGTATTCATCATTCACCTGGCCTATGTCGTCCAGCGCAAGCGCAAAACCGGCGCCACCTGGAAGGAAATGCTCCTCGGCACCGGCACCCTCCTGCCCATGCCGCGGGACGTGCGCGAGTTCGCGCATACGGTGAGATGGTTCCGGGGCAAGGGCCCACGCCCGCGCTATGGCGAGTGGACCTATTGGGAAAAGTTTGACTACTTCGCCGTCTTCTGGGGTATTGCCATTATCGGCTCCACGGGACTGATGCTGTGGTTCCCCGAGGTCTTTACGCGCGTGCTGCCGGGATGGGTCATCAATGTGGCCACGATCATTCATAGTGACGAAGCGCTCTTGGCGGTAGGCTTTATCTTCACCATTCATTTCTTCAACACCCACTTCCGGCCTGAGAAGTTCCCGATGGATATGGCCATGTTCACGGGCTTGGTCGCGGAAGAGGAACTCAAAGAGGAGCGGCCCGAGTACTACGAGGAATTGGCCGCCAGCGGCGAGCTCGAACGGCGCATTGCCCCGGAAGCGCCCAAGGAGTTCCGGTTCTGGGCGGTGATTTTCGGCGCCCTCGCCCTGGTCATTGGTTTCTCGCTCGTCTTGTTCATTGTCTGGTCTATGGTCTTTGGCTACAAGTAGCGAGCGAGCCCGGAAAGGCAGTTTAAGATGCACACGCGACGACATGCAGTGACGGTGTTTATGCTGGTGCTTTGGATAGGCGGCGCCATCGCCGCCGCCGCTCCCACGGACGAGGAATGCATGGTATGCCACGGCGATCCGGGCGCCGCCATGAGTACCGCCACCGGGAAGGTTGTCTCGCTGTATCTGGATCAGGCCGTGTATGGAAAGTCCAAACACGCGGAGATCGGTTGCACTTCCTGCCACAACGATATCGATGAATTACCCCACCCTGAGAAGCTGGCCCCGGTGGATTGCAGCGTGTGCCACGCCGAAGCCGAAGAATACGCCCAAAGCCTGCACGGACGCGCATTGGCCAGCGGCGATAAAGACATCGGCGGCTGCATGGATTGTCACGGCAAACATGACATTCGCGGTGTGGATGATCCCCTATCGCATACCAACAAGCACAATCTCCCGCAGACCTGCGGCAAATGTCACTCAGACTCAGCCTTAGTGCATCGCCATATGGTCTCGGTGGTACAGCCCTCGCAGGCGTACGTGAAGAGCACGCACGCCAACGCCATCCGCGAGGGCAATCTGGACGCGGCCGTCTGTTCTGCTTGCCACGGCGCTCACAATATTCTCCCCGCGCATACATATGCCCAATTCGCCCGTCTTCCGCCTCAATATCGCCGACACGTGCGGTCATTGCCACGTGAAGGAAACGGAGGAATTCAAGCAAAGCATCCACGGCAAGGCGCTGCTCGCGGGTATTCCCGACGCACCCACGTGCACGGATTGCCACGGCGAACATGATATTGAGGGACCAGACACCAAGGATTCAGCGGTCAGCGCGCGCCTCGTCTCCAAGGAGACCTGTCCCCGCTGTCACGACGACGTCCGCACCATGACCAAGTATGGTGTGGAAACGATGCATCAGGCGAGCTACATGGACAGCTACCACGGCATGGCCAGTGACGCCGGCTCCGTCGCCGTCGCCAGTTGCTCGAGTTGCCATGGCACGCACAACATCCTTCCGCACGACGACCCGAATTCAACGGTATTCCAGGCCAACCTGCCGCACACCTGTGGCCAGTGCCACGAAGATGCCGGGCCTAACTTCGCCGCCGGGCCGGTGCATATTATGCCGACCGATCCCGGCCAGAAGGCCTTGGGGATTGTGCGTGTAATCTACCTCTGGCTGATTGCAGTGACGCTGGGAGGAATGATTCTCCACAACTCGCTACTCCTGTGCCGCCATATGCTGACAAAATTCTTCGAGGAGTGGAAAGGCCGCCGGACCTATAAACGGTTTAGCAAAGGGCAGGTCATTGGACACCTCATCCTGAGCATCTCGTTCACAGTGCTGGGCATTTCAGGGTTCGCCCTGCGCTATCCCGAGCAGTGGTGGTCGAGGATGCTCTTCTTCGGCGATACCGGACTTGAAATCCGGGCCAATGTACATCGGATTGCCGCAGTGGTTTTCATTGGCATTACGCTGCTCAACCTTTTCTACAGCCTCTTCACGCGCTATGGCCGC
Organism: Candidatus Hydrogenedentota bacterium; assembly: GCA_016182645.1. Taxonomy (GTDB): domain Bacteria; phylum Hydrogenedentota; class Hydrogenedentia; order Hydrogenedentales; family JACPGD01; genus JACPGD01. Next base: position 9,741 of record JACPGD010000033.1, read on the forward strand.
AAGGAGATGTATGCCACAGTGCTGGGTTTCAAAGACCTGAAGGACTTGCTGCTCAACCTTGGGTTCGCGCTCGGGCTGACCCGGAAGCGGCCCAAGTATGATCGCTACACCTACAGCGAAAAACTCGAATACTGGGGCCTATGGTGGGGCACCTGGATCATGATCATCACCGGTCTGTGCATGTGGTATGTCGACGTTTTCCTCACCTACCTGCCGAAGGTCATGCTCGACATTGCCGCGCTCATCCACTGGTATGAAGCATGGCTCGCCATCGGGACCATCCTGATTTGGCACATGTACTACATGATCATCGATCCGGAGTCCTACCCCATGAACTGGTCCTGGATCACCGGCAAAATCACCGAGCATGATTTCAAAGAGCACCATCCCCTCGAGTTCGAGCGCGTTGCCGGACAGGAATCCAGCGCTGATGAAGAAGACCCCGAACGCACCGCCGAGGAAGTGGATCCCATCACGCCAGCGCTGAAGTAAGGGTCAGACTTCCTTTGGGCCGCACAGGGGTAGCTGCTTTGCCTACACCCTCCTTCATGCTCGTTGGTTCGTGTCAGGATGTGCCAGTCCATCTTGGTCCGTGTTCGCCAGTGCTGCATGCCATTCTTCTTTTTGCGCCGCGTTTGTCTTACTCCGTTCACCTGGCATAAACTCCCTCGTGCAGGCGGTGCCGCCATGCTTCCCTGTGGACGCCTCTACTTCTCCTTCTTGATTTGAATGAGGGACCTTTGGACACCACGCAACTTGACAAGAGTATTCTTACCCTGCAGAAATCCCTGCAATTGCTGCTGCAAAGCAAGCGAGGGAGCACGGAGTACGAGGTCTTTCGCAATGCCACGGTCAAAGGCTTTGAGTTGACGCTGGAGACCTCGGGAAAACTATTGCGGAGAGCGCTGAGGGCCTACATGGGCAGCCCGCGCGCAGTGGAGGGACTCACGTACAAAGATCTGTTCCGGCATGCGGCCAGGCATGGACTCATTACGGTCGAAGCCGTGGATAGATGGTTTGAATACCGGGATAACCGTAATACGACGGCCCATGATTATGGCCTGGCTTTCGCCGAAGAAACACTGCGACTCTTGCCTGCTTTCATCGGAGACGCGCGCGCTCTGCAGGAGAGATTGGCCGATGCAAGCAACGATTCAGATGAAGCCTGAACATTTGGCGCTGGCCACTCAGCTTCTCGCTGACTACGCTCCGGATGCCGAGGTATGGGCCTATGGCAGCCGGGTTACCGGAGATGCTCACGCCGCCAGTGATTTGGATTTGGTGCTGCGCAATCCTCGGGATATATCTTGCCCGCAGCCGCGTCTGCTAAAATTGAGGGCCGCCTTTGCGGACAGCACCCTGCCCATCATCGTGGAAGTTCATGATTGGGCAACCATTCCAGAAAACCTCCGCAACGAAATCGAGCGGGCGTATGTGGTTCTGCGCAAGCCGCCTGTGGCCTAATAGGTTCGCTTTTCCTGTCAAGACGTTTTCGCGAAGAACCCCAATTGTTTTTGGTCGCGGCTGATTGACTCCAGCCGCTATCTGTGCGAATCTCTGTCAGTCTGTCAACCTGGGGACCAACGAACAGTCACACACCTGAGTTTGCGGGGAGAAAATACCATGTGCGCAATCCGTCCAGCCGCTTTGTTGATCCTGGCCGCGGCCCTGGCCCAAGGCCAAATTGTCATCTCCGGGAACGAGAACAAGATCGACCTCACCAGTGGCGAGGCGAAAATCGTACCGAATGCGCCGCCGGACTCGATTTCGATCATGCGCTTCACGGAATTCCCGCCCAAGGTCGAGCACATCACCGGCGTCCGTAACAGCGTCATCGGGCCGCCCTCCAACATTGCGATCACACCGGACGAGTCCCTGGCGCTCATCGCGAGTTCGCTGCACATCGATCCGCAAGACGCCACGAAGTGGATTCCGGACAACGTGGTGCATGTCCTCGATCTCACGCAACGTCCGCCGCAGGTCATCCAGGAAGTCAAAGTGGACAAGCAACCCTCCGGCATCTCCATCACGCGCGACGGGCGCTATGCGCTCGTGGCCAACCGCGCGTCGGGCACGGTATCCCTGCTGGGGATTGAAGGAAAGAGGCTAAGCCTTCTCCACACGGAAAAAGTCTGCGACGCCGATGAGAACATTTCCGATATCGCGATTCATCCCAATGGAGAAGTTGCCATTGCCAGTGTGTGCAAGGGGCGCTATCTGATCATGCTGCGCATCGAACACGGGCGTTTGGTGGTGACGGAACGCAAGCTGACCGTCTATGGCGAGCCGTACCGCTGCGCCATCAGTCCCGACGGGACATTGGCCGTCACCGCGGGCTCGGGACTGGGTATGCCGGACATCGACGCGGTCACTGTCGTCGATCTCACAAGTGATCCAATACGCACTTCGGACTACATTCCCATTCCATCCGGCCCAGAGTCGCTCGAGATCTCGCCCGACGGCAAGCAACTCGCCGTCGTCGTGATGAATGGCTCGAATCTCGCCCCGGATAAGCCGCTCCGCACGGACCACGGGCTGCTTGTCGTCCTCTCCCGCCGTGGCAACACCTTTGTGAAAACGCAGGAACTGCCCACGGGCCGCATTCCCGAGGGCGTGGCGTACGCGCCCGATGGCCGCTACATCATCGTCCAGACGCACCCGGACAAGGAACTGTGGCTTTACGAGGTGCAGGGTGAGAAGGTGGTCGACACCGGCAAGCGCATCGCTGTCCCCGGCTTTCCGTCGTCGATTCGTATCGCGGAGCGGCCCGTTGCTGGACCTGCCGCGCCGGCTCCCGCTGCCGCCACGCTCCGCGAGAGCTCGTTTTTTGCTATGTCTACCGGGACCAAAGACGACCAGCATGCCACCTTTGCCGCCCAGGCAGACATGTTGAAAGAACTGGGTTATGCCGGGACGGATTTGCTGGGCACGCAGGGACTCCCGGAACTGTTGGCCGAATTGGACCGTCAAAGCCTCAAATTCTTCGCCCTGTATTCGGGGCTAAACATCGACGCCGGTGGGCCCCAATGGGACCCCGGAATGGAAGAGGCCATTCGCTTGCTCAAAGGACGCGACGCGATCCTCTGGGTGCCGATGACCAGCAAGACGCACGCGCCATCTTCTCCCGAGGGCGATGAGGCTGCCGTCCAGGCGCTGAATCAGCTCGCGGACCTCGCCGCGCTCAGCGGCCTGCGCATCGCGCTCTATCCCCATACCGGCGATTGGCTCGAACGCGTCGAGGACGCCGTCCGCATCGCCGACAAAGTCAACCGGCCCGAAGTGGGCGTCACCTTCAACCTCTGCCACTGGCTGCGCGTGGACGGCCAAGACCTGCGCGCGCGCCTCGAACTCGCGAGGCCCCGCCTGTTCATCGTCACCCTCAACGGCGCCGAAGTGGGGGGGACCGACTGGATCACCCTTATCCAGACCCTCGACCGCGGCAATTTCGAGCTAAAGAGTCTGCTCCTGATGCTGAAGGATTTAGGCTATACTGGCCCCATCGGCCTGCAAGGCTACGGCATCGGCGGCGATGTCCACGACAACCTGCAACGTTCCATGGCCACCTGGCGTGCCCTGCACGGCTGATAGATGGAATGCTATCAGTCCGATCAGTCCGATCCGACCAATCCGTCCGATTGAAAACCTAATGACAGGGGGAGGGGAAAAATGGACCAGAATCATCACCAGGAAAGCACCAGTGTTTCCCGCCGCACGTTCGTTGGTGGCGCCGCAGCCACCGCCTTCGCCATCATGAAGCCCGCCACCGCCCGCGGCTCGCAGGCCAATTCACGCATCGAGTGCGGCGTAATCGGCCAGGGAGGACGCGGCCGGATGATCGCTACCATGGTGAAGGAGCACGGCGGCTTTCAGATTACCTCCGTTGCCGACTACTTTCCCGAGGTCGCCGATCGCGCGGGTGAAGAGTTGGCCGTCCCCCAA
>JACPGD010000218.1 GCA_016182645.1 Candidatus Hydrogenedentota bacterium
CCGCACGGCCAGATGGCCCCCCTCAGCCCGAATGGGCCCGGGCGGCGCGTGTTTGCGCCGCCTTTCGGGCCGCGGCCCGGCGGCCTTCCGGCCCCTTTGTGCGGGCGGCCTTACGGGCCGATTCGGAGCGTTCGGCCGCCGTGCGCTTTCGGGCGGCCGATTTCGCCTGGCGTGAAAGCGCCGTCCGCGAAGCGGCCGTTTTTCCTTCGCGCTTCAAAGCCGCGGTGATGGCGCGTGAACGCCGTGCGGAGGGTTTGGCTCCCGGGCGTTTCTGGCCCGCCTCGTAGGCGCGTTTCGCGGACTGGCGCGTGCGTTCGGAAGTTTCTCCCGCCTCGGGTGGTGGAAGATCGACCCCCGCGCGCCGCGCTTTGCTCAGGCCGATGGCAATCGCCTGTTTCGTAGAGCGGGCGCCATGCTCGCCGCGCCGGATCTTGTGCATCTCCTCGCGCACAAACTCGCCCGCCTGGGATGTCGGGGCCTTGCCCTCACGTTTGGCGCGGCGTGCTTTTTCCATGGTTTTCTTTGTTGGCATGAGTATTTCCTTCACATGTTTTCCCCTTGGGAGACTATAAGAAGCACGAAATGTGCCCACGCTGGCCTCGTAAGCGAGAAAAGCGGGCAAAGCGTAAAATGGATGGATAAGGCGCTTTACAATCTCCGCGCAGTGGTCTATTGTTAAGAAAATGATATAAAGGAGTCAGTTCCATGCTAAAGCAATGGATGCCCTTATGTCTTCTGTTGTTGGGAAGTTCTGTGCTTGCCGATCCCGACAAGGAAATCGCCTTGGAAACGTTGCTGAGGCAGCAGGCCGCATCGGTGGATGCCGTCCGAACGCTCTATGCTGAATACACCTTTCGGTTGGAGACCACCTGGCCCACGCTCCACACCCGGGACGGCAAAGTGGAGTTCGAGGGCGGCAAAGTCATTCGCGGCGGCACAAGCAAAGTGTGGACGCGGGGCCAACTCGTACGACAAGTCCTGGAGACCAATGACTACTACCCGGAGCGGGACGAAACCTGCCTGGAAACCACGGAAACGGTGAGCAATCCGGTCTACTTTGTCCGTTACTTGAAGTCGATGCACATCGCTGAGCTCTACCCAGTTGCGAGCTTCATAAACGCCAGTGAAGCCCACAGAGCGCACGTAAACGAGGTGCTTGGGGTGAACTTGCTGCACTATGGATTTACTGTGGGGGGAGATGGGACCAGCCTCCTCGGTATCTTTGCTCACCACCAGAAGCATTTTCCGGACTATTTTTCGTGGAAGGTGACTGGGGGCCGCAATAATGCGCCGTATCAACTTGAGGTGTGGGGTGATGACGATGAGGGGAGATGGAGGAGCCGTGAAATTGTTATAGACCCCGCCCGTGGTTTCCTCATAACGTCCTATCGCGATTATCGTAGGAACGGTGACTTGCGCTGTGAAATCACCGTCGAGCCGCGGCGCGTCACGCCCTACACGTGGTTTCCCATGAAGGTGAAGGACTGGATGGAGGATGACCGTAAGCTCGAAATCGAAGTCACGCGCATCGAAGTGAACAAAGGCATTCCGGACAGCGAGTTCACGTTGGACACTATGACTTTTCCTCGCGAAGAAACGGTCCTGAATGAGCACACAAGAGGTGGCTCCATGACAGCGAAGGGTTACTACCGGGGCGCGTGGATACCCAAGCACCTGTGGCCCCAGGAGATGAAGCAGCACATCGATTTCGTCATGAGCGACCTTGATTTCAGCGGTGGGGGAGTCCATTCGGGCACCTGGCGTCAGGGCAAAGTGACGCAAGACACCATTGAGCCGGAAGCGGTGATGGTAGTTCGTCCCTGATTCCAGCGGAACGCGGAATTCGGGACGGCGTGAGTTGCTTCGCTGGCTGTGTGGGCAGTATGCTCCGATCTGGGGCGGGCGGCATGCGTTACTTGGCTGGATGTGCGAAGGGGGAAAACTATGGAGCAAGTCATGAGATCCGTTTTGTACGTGGTTGCAGCCGTGTTGACGTGGACGGGTATTGCCGCGGGCGAGACTTGGGAAGCGGAGGTGTTTCCGGCGGAGCGGGAGATTTCGGGGGACGCGGAGTCCGGTGCGCGGCTGATTTTTGTCACATCAAACACGGCGGAAGACAGCAACCTCTATTTTCACCAGCACAGTTGGCTGGCAGACAGTTCGTTGCTGGTCTTCCGGACGGTTCGCAGCGGGAAGATGGAGCTGTTTGGGTATATCGAGGCGACAGGGGAATTGTGCCGGCTCCAACAGCCAGGGCATGTCTTGCAGGGCGACACTACGGCCAGCGCGTTCGGGAATCGCATGTACGTGGTGCGTGATGGGCAGGTCTGCGAATGGACCATCGAGGTGGCGTCCGCCACGCCCGGCACGGCGACGCAGGTTTCGGTCACCGAGCGCATCATTGGGCCTCTGCCTGAACTGCCAGGCTCTGTCACGGGGCTAAACGAAAACAGCGACGGCACACTGCTGATCCTGGGTTTCACGGCGGTGCCGCCGGCCGCGTCGCATATCGTGTGGATGGAGCCGGCGACCGGTGCGGTGCGGCAGAAAGCCGCGATCGGGGCGGCCATTTCCCATACCCAAGCCAGCGCGACGCAGCCGGGCCTGGTGATGTTCACGCGCGACAGTACCGACCGGGCGGCCACGCTCCAAACCGGCTCGCTCTCCCAGCGGATGTGGCTCGTGAGCATCGACAAACCCGAACCCTGGAAGCTCTACCGCCAGCTTGAGGGCGAATTGGTTACGCACGAGCACTTCTGGACCGAGGACCGCGTCGTGTTCTGCACCGGCATCCCACGGGCCGGCTACGCCGAGGAATCACACGTCAAGGTCATCGACATCAATACCGGTATCGCCCGCATCATCTGCCCCGGCTCCTGGTGGCCGGGCGGCTCGCCCGAAGAAGTGGCGAAGCTGAATTGGTGGCACTGTGCGGGCGCGCCCAATGGCCGTTTCGTGGCGGCGGACAACTGGCACGGCGTGATTGCGATCACCAGCGGCCTCTCCGCGCGCTACCGCGTGCTCACCTCGGGCCATCGTACCTACGGCAGTGGCCCCCACCCCCACGTCGGCTGGGACCCCACCGGCTACCGCGTCGTCTTCGCCTCGAACCAACGTGGCAATTCTGATGTTGTCATCGCGGAATTGCCGGAAAGCTGGAAAGGCGACTGGTAGAGGCGAGCTTCTTCGCCAAAAGAAGCACTTGCCAATTCAGTCGAACTACTGTATACTTTTTCAGTAGTAAAAAGCGCGGTTCACTTTCGCGGGTTTGCAGACTATAATGCCGTCCCACGCAGAAGGAGCAAGGACATGGGCCGGGCCCTCTCGCCAATCTATCTTGGAGGGACTGTTGCTGGCAGAAAGAGCAACGCCTCGAAGCGAAAGCGCATTGCTTTCGGCTGGTATGGGGGAAAGTTCAGTCACTTAGACTGGCTGCTCCCGCTGCTGCCTTCCTGTCACCATTACTGCGAGCCCTTTGCCGGGTCCGGCGCCGTTTTATTGAACCGAATAGCTTCGCCTGTCGAAACCTATAACGACATCGATGGCGAAGCTGTAAACTTTTTTCGGGTGCTGCGTGATCAGAAGTGCGCGCTGATCGAAGCGATCGGCCTGACCCCTTTCTCCCGCGAGGAATTCTATCTGGCCATCGAAGGCAGCACGGAAGGAATTACCGAGCTTGAGCGGGCGCGCCGCTTTTACGTGCGAGCCCGTCAAGCCCGGACCGGCTTGGCCCAAACGGCTTCCTTGGGCCGCTGGGCCAACTGTAAGAATACGAGCCGGGCAGGCATGTCAGGAGTCGTTTCCAGATGGTTGGGGGGCGTGGAGAGTTTGCCTGAAATCGCCGAAAGACTCCTGCGGGTCCAGATTGAAAACCGGCCCGCGGTGGAAGTCATTTCACTCTATGATTCCCCCACGACGCTTTTCTATTGCGACCCGCCATATCCCCATGAAAGCCGCGGCGACAGGAAAGCGTACAGCTATGAATTGACGGATCTGGAACATGTGGAACTGGCCAGGACATTGCAGAGCATTGAAGGTAAAGCAGCAGTTTCAGGCTATCGATGTGATCTGATGGATACACTCTATAAGGGATGGGGTCGTTTTGACGCACCCGCAAAAACATGTCATTCGGTCAAGAAGATGCGGTCAGAAGCGCTGTGGATGAACTAATGACCGATGGCCATCTTGGATTACGCTCGCGCGAAAGAAATACTCGAGTCTGAGTTCGCGTCCGTCGAAGCAGAAGCCGTGGCGGGTGTGAAGCCTCTTCTTTCTTCATCGCTGATGCAGACGTTTGAACAGCTTTTTGGGTCGAAAACACAGGCTTACAGAGAAGTCCTGCTGGGGTGTGTGCTTGTCCGTATTCTCGATCCTTCGCTGAATCTCCGTTTGCCATACGCGAAACAAGGCGAGAACGCCTACAATGGGCGCACCCTGGACGAGCGTGTCGTCAATCCGTTTCTGCAAACCAATAAGATTCCCTGCAGCAAGGGCCCCTACCTGAGCGTGTTCCGCCGTTCGATCACTTTCGCCTCGGCGACGGGCGAAGGTGTAAAAGACCGGCCGGGCTTTGAAGCGTTCTTGTCTGTATTGGGCGCGCTTGAAAAAATGCCGCCTGTGGAGGCCAGGGGTCTCCTCAATTCACTGCTGCACCGCTTTGTTGATCTTCGTAACGCCGCCCACATCCTGCTGAGTCGAATGAACAGAATCAGCCTGCGGCAGTGCGAGGGCCTCATTGGAGCGTTACTGACGTCACCCAGTGGTGGAAGGTTTCCGCTATTCCTTATCGTCAGTGTCTTCACCGCGCTACGCGATCGTTACGAGATCAATTGGAAAATCGAGTACCAAGGCATCAATGTCTCGGACCAAGCGACAGGGGCAGGGGGGGATGTCACGATCTCAATGGGCGACGAGATTATTCTTGCCGCGGAAGTGACAGAGAGGGTCGTGGACGCGGCCAAGGTAGAATCTGTTTTCAATAGCAAAGTCTCCCCCAATGCCATTAATGACTACCTGTTCCTCACCTTGAAACCGGCGCCCTCCGACGCGCTACTGCAGGCGAAGAAGTATTTTGCCCACGGGCATGAAATAAACTTTGCCGAGGTTCTCCCGTGGATTGTAAATTGTCTTTCGCTTGCTGGGGGCAAGGGGCGATCCAGATTTGTCGAAGTACTCGTGGGACTGTTGGAGACACCGGGAGTGCCGGTGCCCGTCAAACTGGCATGGAACAAGGCACTCGCCGCTGTCGCTGAAACCGGAAATTGATGGAGAAGTGAAAATTCAGGGACCTTTAGTCCCTAATGACATATGTGCGCCTGCAGATGCGGAGTCTCCCAGGTTGGGTGACGGTTTCCGCTTTTTCCGGCCACACTCGGTCCATTGGACAAAATAGACATGGGATCACCAGGGACCGGCGCCCTGGTGGTCAACACGAACCGGGTGGAGTAAGCGCCCATAGAGCTCTTCAACGTAATCCAACTTGTCGTTCGCTTTCTTCCCCGCCCCCAGCGGAAATAGACAAAACGCGCTCTTCTCGCCGTAGTAGGTGCCTGCATTAAGCACATGCGGCTGGTCCGGAATATAGTCGCCCCAAGGATACGCGAGAGACCGGCTCCAGTAGCGGAAGTTCCAGCCATAGTCTGCGATCACGGTCATGCTCTGTGCGTCTACGGGCGATTGGTCGCCGCGCGCTCCGGCGTGCTGGCTGAGACGCAGGCTGGCCATGCCCAGCCCGTCCGCCTCGCGCGTGAGGCAGACGTAGGGCGCGTCCGGCTCGATAATCTGCACCATGCCCGGCGTCAGGCCGTCCTCTTGCACCACGGGCTTGTAGCCCCACCTGCCGTTGGCGCGTTTCCAGCCGGCATGATCGACCTCGGTCGAGGGCGAGAAGACAACTTCTTCGTTGCGCAGCGCATTCGCCACCACGTCCTGCATGATGTCCATGGTCGATTCCACCAGCATATACGGCGTGTGACTGAAGAAGTGATACGCAACTTCCACCTCGACTTCGGTCGCGCGCGGCAGATGCCCCCACCGTCGCGTCACTACCACCACCGGCCCCGCCTCGACCGTGTACTTCGGCGGCGGGTCCCACCCGTGTGTATGCGTCCAGTCGCGGTTTTTCACCCAGACGTCTGGGTTGTAGTGCAGCGTGTAACCGCTGTCGGGCATGTAGCCGAACCGATGATTGGCGCCCGTGCCATAGCGCTTCGATTCAAACCCGTGCAACTGCCCGCTCGGTCCGTGCAACTTTATTTCGTAATACTCGTTGTTGATGAAAATGGCGCCGTCCTTCTTCTCCATCGTTAGATCTGTCTCATATTCGGGCATGCGCGCCTCGGGATTGCCGTAGGCGATGAGGTAGTAGGCTTTGCCCTGCGCCGGCACGTCCGCGAGTATCGCCGCCTGGCACGTCGCGTAAGCCCGCTCCTGCGCTGGCGTATCGAAGCGCCGTTTGTCGTAAATCACTTGCGACGGAACCTCCACCGCCGCGCCCGTATGGATGTCCAGCTTCGCCACGCGCAGTTCATGCTTCCACGACGACACCCGCGCCGCCTCATCCGACAAGAAGAACAAGTACGGTTCATTCTTGCGTGCAATGCCATGGTCTTCGCGCAACACCAGCAGCCTATGCTCCTTCCAGCCGGGGAATGGGAAGCCGCCCTTCGCGGGCGCCTGCCCCCGCACGGCCAACGCCGCGGGACTGCCCCCTTCCGGCGTATAGTGAAACACCAAGTCCGCCGGTGTTCCCGCCACCCACGGACACCGCACCAGAAACGTTGCCGTTTTCCCCGCCGGAATATTGCCGTTCCGCGTGCGGTCCACCCCACCGTCCTTCGGCCGGTACTGCGTCAACGCGCCCTCCACCTTCGCAATAAACACCTCCGCGTTGCCGTTGACCTCGACTCCGGTGACCGCATAGGCCACCGGGGAAGCTTTCAATTCGACCTGCGCGTGGAAAAACCGGACGGCGTCCGTGGGCGAGTGAAAGGACAGGCTGTCCACCTGTACCTCGTCACCCCCCGAGGTGGCTGCAATCACGAGACAGAGGATGCACAGCAGATGCGTGGCTGAAATCATGGCGCGCATGAGGTCTCCCGATTGTGTTGTTGGCCGGTTGCTGTTTCGACAGACCTGTCTCGTCGTTCTGTACCGATCCAGTTATTTTGGCCCGCTGACAGGCCACACTTTTAGCATCTGTTTTCCGCCCTTGGAAATCTCCAACGGGCCAGGGAAAGGATTCGCCTCATTCCTCTTTGCGCCCAGGTAGTCGGTCTGAACGCGAAGCGGCGAGCCGTCGCGGTTCTCGTAGGCTGCATTGGGAATGGCGGCCTTGCCCAGGAGTTCGCTAGTGACTAGTTTGCGCGCGCGTTCCGTGGCCCAGGCGGTGTCGAAATTGCCTTCCAGGTAGATGCCGTCGGCCTTTTCGATCAGGCTGAAGGCCGGGGCAACCTCCGGCTGGAGTAGCGGATTCTTTTCGACCTTCGACGGTTGGGCGCCGTCGAGAAAGACATTGCCGTCCATCCAGACGGGCAGGGGCGCGGTGTCATAGGGGCGCAAGTCAGCGTGCCCGGCGAACACGTTGTTGTAATAGCGGTCATCGCCATAGGGGTTGTCGTGCATGCCGGCGAGTTCGGTCGAGTGCGGCTTGTGGAAGGGGGTCAGCCGGGCATCGTAGGGATTCAGGATCATTTCGCCCGGGACCAGGTTGTGAACATAGGCGACGCCCTGCGACAAGGAAAGCAGTGTCCGCGGCGTAAGAAAGATATTGTTGTCCACCAGGAGAGGTCCATGATCCACCTCGACGAACAAGTCCCGGTCGAGGTTGTCATGAAAGAGGTTCCCCGACACGCGCGCGCCCTGCGCCATCCAGTCCAGCCAGAGACCGAGACAGGTGCGGAAGATATGGTTGCCGCGGATTTCGGTGTCGATGGCAGCGTGAAACTTGATGCCGGCCATCTCGGCGCCGGAGAAGAGCCGCCGGACGTGGATGTCGTGGATGGTGTTGCCGGTGACCGTGCTGAACCCCGCGCCCATGCTGCCGACAATTCCCGTCTGTTCGCAATGCGAGATGGTGTTGTTGCGCACGACATGATGGCCGATGGTCTCTTTGTTCCAGCCGTTCTTCAGGGCACGATCAATGGTGGCGACATAGCCTTCGGCCGTATTGGCCGAGGTGTTGTCAAATTCGTCGCCGTATTTGCCGAGTGCGATGCCCGAACAGGTCGAGTGGCTGACGATGTTGTTCTCGATGATCCAGCCCTTGCTCCAGTGCGTGCCGATCAGGCCGACTTGCTCGGCCGTCGGCGGCGCCCACGGGGTCGCGGCCTGGCGCAGCGTGAAGCCGCGCACCGTGATGTAGTTCAGAAACGGCTGGTCCGGATAGAAAACCGTCTGGCGCACATTGATCTCCACCACCTGCTCATTCGGGTTGACTCCCTTGAACTGCGCCCAAAGCGTCGTGTGCTCCGCATCCACCTGCCCGAACCACAGCGGCGTCTCCCCAACGGGCTTCTGCACCTCGTCCAGCGTGGCCGCTTCCATCAGCCACTCCCCATCGAGATAGACCGCGCCCGTGTGATGTTCGCGGCCACGCGGGTCAAACCAATCGCCGTGGATCAGGTCGCTGTACGGATTGAAGCTGCCGAAGAGACTGTTGGGCAGCACCGCCTTCCACGTATCGTCCTGCACCTTGACCCAGTCCTTAACAATCTCCGACCCCGTGATCTCGGCCTTCTCGCCCGGTGCCGCCTGGTAGGTGATGCGTTTCGTGTCTGATTCCCCGCCGCGCGGCGGATTCACCCGCTCGTGGTATACGCCTGCATGGACAGTGATGGTATCGCCCGGTTGCGCGACCAGCGCCGCCGCTGAAATTGTCCTGAACATATGCGACGCAGACCCGTCATTGGCGTCGTTTCCCTGGATGGAAACATGGTACTCCTTCGGCGAAGCCGCCGTCCCCGCACAAGCCACACTCAGCGCGAGAGAGGTCAGAAAGAACGATGCGTTTCTCATCGTACAATTCCCCCATTGTTCCTTAAAGCCTTGAACACCGGCTATCGGCAAACACATCGGTCTCAACTTTGTGGCCGTGGAGAGATGCTAACACAGACCGGCACGAGCCGTCACGAAAGCAAGGACACAGCCGCGAAAAATCCTCTGGGTAGCGGGGGGTTGCCACTCCCCCCGCTCCGGAAAAAGCGCCCAGATCTGTCCGGTGTGTGGCAACCCCGGACTACCCTGGACGGCAACTTTGAAAGCCAGGTGAACTAATGGTCCTCTGCCACCGCGCGGCGTTTTTTGTGGAGGAGGAGCTCCATGAAGCGGCGGGCCTGGGGGGAGAGGATTTTGCCTTTGCGCAGGACGATGCCGTAGGTGCGATTGGGGAAGAAGCGGCTGGCGGGGAGAATCGACAGCTTCTCGTCGCCGGTGATGCAGATGCTCATGAAAATCGAGATGCCGAGGTCAAGTTCGACGTATTTCTTGATCACTTCCCAGCCGCCGACTTCCATCGCCACTTCGTAGTGCAGGCCGTGTTTCTTAAAGACGGTGTCGCTGGTGCTCTGAATGCTGACGTGGGGCCTCCACCATCCGGAGGATTTCTCGAATGACTTCCGGCTTATCTCCTGGATTCCAGCAATGGGGTTTGGTGCCGCACTCCGAGTAGGCGATCAATGGACAAATCCTCGTCGAGATCAGGCCAGTGCAGGCCATAACCGCCGGGAGATACTTCGACGCGTTCCCGCTGCTGTTGCGTCGCGGCGGCAAGACGGGATGACTCCTTCGCGAGGTCAAACTCATGCTCCACGCCATCCACGCGCGCCCTCAGGATTGCGCCATTCCACCCCAGAATCTTCAGATCGTGTGCCTTATCCATTCTTCCTCACCTCAAACTCATTCCATTGCTCCACGATATAGTCAAAGTGATCAAAAATGATTCGTCTTACTGTCCGCTTGTCCGTTGGGCTCATCTGATAGGCATATGCTTCAAGCGCGTCAAACTGCTCGACATCCAGCCAATACTTCGCTTCAGCGCCGCCTTTTTGGCAGTGGATATGTAACGGCTCGTTGTTTTTGTTGGCATAGAAGAAGAACCGCCATCCCAACATTGTCAAGACCGTAGGCATGTTTAAGTATAACAATTGTCATGACTGGAATCCCTAAGCCGGGGCAAGATTGCGCATTGCTCGACCGCACGAGCTTGGCCTTCGGGGAAAACCCGTCCGAGATGGCAGCAGCTAATGATCCTCCTCCGCCGCGGCGCGGTGTTTCTTGTGCAGGAGCATTTCCATAAAGCGGCGGGCCTGGGGGGAGAGGATTTTGCCTTTGCGCAGGACGATGCCGTAGGTGCGGTTGGGGAAGAAGCGGCTGGCGGGGAGAATCGCGAGTTTCTCGTCGCCGGTGATGGAGATGCTCATGACAATCGAGGCTTGACATACGCCTCCAGGCTGGCGCGCGCGACATTTGTCAATTTGAATTCGATCTTTCTCGAAGTTCCCGAGGCCTGGCTGCCCTCGGCGATGTTCTGGACACCGCTCCGCGCGGCCTGCACCAGCTGGTCATGCGTGCGGCTGCGCTGGCTGACATAGCGATCGCAGAAACGAAGGGTGACATCATAGACCAGTTGGGCGATCTGGAAGCTTTTCAAACGCCGGTAGCCACCATGCTTTGGAAGAAGTGGTTCATCTTCAGACACGTTGGAGTCCTATCTCTCAGCCCTGACTTCCAGTACGATAAGCGGAAGGGGTTTCGCCATCAAATGTCCCCTTTGCAGTCTCCTATGCTGTATCCAGTCCCCAAGGCGTCCGCGGCAGGCTTCAGCGGCCGGTTGTCGAGAAGCTGACTTGCAGCATGGCACGCTCCCGGAGGATCAGGGGGTCATTGAATGTAATCAGCACGCCGCCGCCGTGGGCGTCTTGTTGGAACGACAGTACCTTGTCAGCCAGCGTCACTGTTGCGCGTGGCGCACCGCCAAGTGGTTTCAGGAACAGTGTCCGAAGGTTCAACACGCCCTTCTTGATCTCGATGGTGGCGGTGAATTCGTCTCCTTCCAGCTTTTGGCTGTAAGTGCCCCAGCCTTCCGCCGTGGTGAAGGCGGCTTGAAAGTTTTTGGGCGTGAGCCGGGGGGCGAAGCCCAGGTGGCCCTTCGGGCCGTGGTACTCGAAGCCGCAGGCGGCGAGGAAGACGCCGTAGCTGGCCATCGAGCGGGCGTAGTGGTCGCCACATTCGACTTCGTTCCAGGGGTTGCGCCGGGCGGCGTCGTAGCGGTCGTGCACGGCGCGGGTGACGGCGAGCCCTTCCTGGACGAGGCCTTCCCAGATCATGTGGCCGGCGGCCTGATATTCGAAGCCGTTCATGCACTCGTTGAAATAGCCAGCGGCCCATTCCGCGCCTTTGCCTTTGGCCTTGTCGTAATTCCAGTCCGCGCGGGGAAAGGTACACATCAGGAGTCCGGCCTCGCCGGGCATGGCGTACCAGCGGCCGGGCTTGTGGGCTTCGCGGTAGGGGCCGACATCG
>JACPGD010000219.1 GCA_016182645.1 Candidatus Hydrogenedentota bacterium
ACTGCTGCCCGCTTGGCCACGTCTTTCTGCACCACGCACAGAGTAATTATAATCGGAGAATGGCCAAGAAGCTGCATAATATAGAAACGACGTCCCCGCCGCTTCTCCGGGCGAAGGGCGAACCTCCAAGACGACGTGACGTCGCGTCCACGGTGAAAACCTATGCGGCGGGGCTGGGGTTAGATGCGTGCGGGATTGCGCGGGTGTCGGAGGCCGACCCCGAGGATCGGCTGGGACAATGGCTGCGGCGTGGGTTCCATGCGGACATGTACTGGATGGCGCGGACAATGGCCATTCGTCAGGACGTTCGCCTGAGATTGCCGGGGGCGCAGTCGGTGATCGTCGTGGCGCGGAACTATTACGCCCCGCGCCCGGAACAGCCGCCTGGCAACGGCAAAGTGGCGCGATATGCCTGGGGGCGCGACTACCACCGCGTGCTGCGCAAGCCCCTAGGCCGCCTCGCCGCCTACTTGAAGGAGCTGGCGCCGGAATCTGAGAGTTTCATTTCTATCGACAGCGGGCCCGTGCTGGAGCGTACTTGGGCGGCTCGCGCCGGGGTGGGCTGGATTGGGAAGAATAGCCTGGTACTGCGGCGGGATCTTGGCTCCTGGTTCTTCCTGGGCGTCCTCGTGACCACGTTGGAACTCGAGCCGGATTCTCCCCTCCCGGATGCCTGCGGCAGTTGCACCGCCTGTCTGGACGCCTGCCCCACAGGGGCGATCGTCGAGGCGCAGGTGGTGGACGCAACCCGCTGCATTTCCTATCAAACCATCGAGAACCGGCGGGAAATACCGCCAGCAGTGGCGCGGAAGATGGAAGACTGGGTGTTTGGCTGCGACATTTGCCAGGAGGTCTGTCCCTGGAACCGCTTCGCCGCGCCCACCACCGAGCCGGACATCCATCCACGGGTGGGGCATGCCGCGCCAGATCTGCAAGAGCTACTGAAGATGACCGAGGATGAGTTTAACGCAAAGTTTGCCGGCACGCCCTTGCGCCGGGCGAAATGGCACGGCATGCGTCGGAATGCCGCAGTTGCGTTGGAGAATCGGGCGGCAAAGACTTGATGGGAGGAATGTGAAGAATGGGACCGATGAGACGAAGAGTTCCCATCCTCGTGGGCGCGACGGTCAGGCGCGACAGGTGTGGTTTTTCTGACCATTGTGGTTCGCCTTAACCTGCCTGAACGAAAGCTGTGCTACAATCATGGCGTCAAGGAATTCAACGGCTTGATGATACGCATTGTCTTCGGGAAAGAAGGGAGGTCTCTCAAATCGAGCATACTTCACAAGATACGGCATCCCGGAACGTCCAAACGAAGGAGTGGCTGTGTCTGGTCCCTTTGACTGCCTATTCAAGTGGTGTTATCATTGGGACTTAGGCGTGGTTTGAATGGGAGGTAGTGTAACCATGAACGTCAAGGTTACGGGCCGTCACATGGACTTGACGGATGCGTTGCGGAATTATATTCACAGTGGATTGCGGAAGGTCGAGACCCATTTTGACCGGCTGATGGACGCGGACGTGGTGTTGGATGTGCAGAAACACCGGCATATCGCCGAAGTCAATCTGCACGCGAACGGGGTGCGCATCCACGGCAAGGAAGCGTCTTCGGACATGTACGCGTCCGTGGATGCGGTGTTTGCGAAGCTGGAGAAGCAGATCCGCAAACACAAGGAACGGATCAACCGGCACCAGCCGCGGACGGCGCGCGAGGAGCGCGACTACGCGCATGCCATCATTTCGGTGAACCCGGACAATGGCCAGGAGCTTGAAGCGGAAGCCCCCTACCGCCCGCGCGAGATCCACCGCGAGAAACTGCCCATGAAACCGATGAACGTCGAGGAAGCAGTATTACAGCTTGAATTGGTTGACGATCCGTTCCTGGTTTTCTCGAATGCGGACACGTCGCGCGTAAATGTCTTGTATTCGCGGGATGACGGCACGTATGGGTTGATTGAGCCACAATTCTAGACCTTCCGGGTAGCGGGGGGTTGCCACACCTCCCGCTCCGGAATCGGCGTACAAGTCTGTTCGGGGTGTGGCAACCGCGAACTACCCGAACGAGAAGAGCGAGGAGAAACAGCGCCGACGATGGACACCCAGGAACTGCCGGTAAACCGGAAGAAGTCGATTGCGGTGGCGCGGCTGTATGACCGAATGGGGGAAGACCTCGAGTTCGAGGTGCTGGCGGGGTTTCAGGGGATGGGGCGGCCGGTGCTCACGTCCGACATCAACCGGCCCGGTCTCGCGTTGAGCGGCTACCTCGAGTATTTCGCGAACGACCGCATCCAGATTCTCGGCAACACCGAAATCCACTTCATGGAGAAACAGCCGACGGCGGTGCTGGCGCGGCGGCTGGCGGGTATGTTTTCCTTCGAGATTCCCGCCTTTGTCATGTCGCGCAGTCTGGCGCCCGTGCCGCTGTTCATGGACATGTGCAACCGTCAGGGGATTCCGGTATTGCGCACCGTACGGAGCACCGACGAAGTGATCAGTCGCATCATCTTATTTCTGGCGGAGGAATTCTCGCCCGAGACGGTCGTCCATGGCACCACCGTCGATTGTTACGGTGTCGGCTGCTTGATTGTCGGCGCGCCGGGGATTGGCAAGAGTGAAACAGCGCTCGAACTGGTCGAGCGCGGGCACCGCCTGGTCGCGGACGATGTCGTGGCGCTGAAGCGTCGGCGGGAAGACCACCTGTATGCGGAGACCAATCCGGTCATCGAGCACCACATGGAAATCCGCGGCGTCGGCATAATCGATGTGAAGGCCGTCTTCGGCGTGGGCCGCGTGCGCAACATGAAGCGGGTCGGGCTGGTGATCGAACTGGAGGACTGGCGCCAGGGTTCCGATTACGACCGGACGGGGCTGATTGAAGAGCATGTGGATATTCTCGGCGTGAAGATCCCCT
>JACPGD010000220.1 GCA_016182645.1 Candidatus Hydrogenedentota bacterium
ACGCCGCAGGTAAACCAGCATGACTTGCTGGTATAGGGCACGCCGAGGCTGATGAGCTGCGCGTCGCTGCGCGCAACGATGGCGCCCGCCTCTTCCGGGCGGAGATTCGGATAGTTCTTCAGGATGGCGTCCGTTGCCGCCGCCGTTTCCCCCCGAATCTCCAGCTTTTCCAGCAACACATCGTTCAAGAACTGGATCAGGTCTTTCGACATGCTCATGTAGTACGTTCCTTCCCTGTCTACCTTCCGCATGGGCAATCGCTCCCCCAGTGCGCCTGAAAGCGATGCCGTGGCTTTTCCGCGTCACAAACAATAGCCGATCAGCAAGAAAAGATCAATAATCTTCCCACCGGCAAAAAATGTGTTGCACAAATGACCTCCTCCGCCCCCGGCCTGCTCGGCCAAGTCCGTTCGATAGGTCCGATCCGGCTGATCAGTCCGAGCAACTTGCCGTGCCCGCGGCGCCCACCTCCAAGCTATGGCTTGAGCATGCCACCGCTCCAACCTATCGTGCCCCGGCAGGTTCCGGCGCCCAGCGCTGGGCATCTTCCAGTAACTCGATGACCTCTTCATCCGTGGTTTGGTCGAAATCCTTATAAAAAGCGCCCACCGCCCCAAACTGGAGGGGCGCGTGCACGCAAACCAGGTCATCCACCTCGGACTGCATCTCACGTACAGTGGACTGGGGCGCCACCGGAACGGCCAGGACCAGCTTACCGATAGGTTTTCGCCGCAGCCCGCGCAGTGCCGCCCGGACCGACGCCCCAGTCGCAATGCCATCATCCACGACAATGACCGTGCGGCCCTCGATGGGCGTCGGCGGCCTGCCCTTGCGGTACGTCTTCTGCCGCCGCTCGACCTCGGCCAACTCACGGGCGACAATGGCCTCCAGTTGTTCTTTGCTTATCCTGAAGTCGCGTACGATTTCTTCGTTCAGCACGGTCTGGGGGGCGTCGCCATCCACCACGGCCCCAATGGCCAATTCCGGCTGAGAGGGCGCGCCGAGTTTCCGCGCCACAATAATATCCAGAGGGGCATCCAGTTCCTCGGCGACCTGATAGCCCACCACCACGCCGCCGCGCGGCAGCGCCAGCACGGCGGGATGTGCATCTTCATATTGTCTGAGGCGGCGCGCCAGCATCCGCCCTGCGTCTACGCGATCCTTGAACACCATGACAACGCCTCCTTAGCCCACGGCGCGGGCGGATTGGGAGTGCAAATGCTGCATAAACCAGGCCGCGGCGAGATCGCTGACTTTGGCCAGCGCTCCCGGCTCCTCGAACAGGTGCGTTGCGCCGGGGACTATTTTAAGATCTTTCTCTGTCTGGAGCACGGCCAGCGCTTGGCGATTCAAATCCAGGACCTCCATGTCGCGGCCACCCACGATGAGCAAGGTGGGTGATTTCACCCGGGGCAGGCTGGCCATGGTCAGGTCGGGCCGGCCACCGCGGGAAACCACGGCGAAAATCGGGGAATCGGCGAGCGGCTCCGCAATCAGGGCCGCGGCGGCACCCGTGCTCGCGCCAAAATAGCCCACCTGCAAACGCGCGGTATTGGTCTCCTGAGCAATCCAGTCGGTGGCTGCGAGGAGCCGTTCGGCCAGCAAACTGATGTTAAAAACGTTGGCACGATCCTGGGCCTCGTCCTCGGTCAGGAGGTCAAAAAGTAACGTTCCGAGACCCTGTTGCTCGAGGGCCTGGGCAACCAGCTTGTTGCGGGGGCTGTGTCGGCTGCTTCCACTGCCATGGGCGAACAGAACAACGCCATCCGCCCCGCGCGGCAGGCCCAAACGCCCCTGTAAGTCTAAGGGGCCGCATGGGATAGTCACGTCTCGCGCCACTGCGCCGGCCCGGCGAAGAGAGGCCGCCGCTCGTTTCAACCTGTTCATTATTCTGTCCTCCAGCGCCTCCACCTTCCTGTTGGCGGAAAGCGCTCCAGGGTAAAGCCGATCTTTCTGCCAGAAGAGTTGCAAGCCCTGTGCCGCCCCTGCACAGAAACTGGTACGATTCATGCTGGACGGTTGGTAGCACCCTTCGCAAGGCAACGCGAGGAATGCTGCTACAGGTGAGGCAGGCGCGTATGAAACTCGTGCTCGTGGGCGATGTTATGTTGGGACGGCTGGTGAACGAGACCCTCGAGTTCCGCGGACCAGCGGCCCCGTGGGGTAATACGCTGGGGCTGTTCCACGCGGCGGACTGGCGGGTGTGCAACCTCGAATGCGCCATTTCGGACCGGGGTGCGCCTTGGGTCCAGACCCCAAGGGTGTTTCACTTCCGGAGCGATGCCAAGAATGTCGCTGTATTACAGGCGGCGGGCATCAACGCGGTCAGCCTGGCCAACAATCATGCCCTGGACTACGGCAATATGGCCCTTGAGGACACGGTGGCGCTGCTGAAGGAAGCGGGGATTTTGTGCGCGGGTGCGGGCGCAAACGCCACTGCCGCACGGCAGCCCGTCTTCGCCAGCGTGGCCGGAACCACCATCGGACTGGTTGGCTTCACGGCCAACGAGCCCGGATGGGAAGCCACGACAGACCAGGCAGGTGTGTTCTACGCTCCAACGAAATTGTCCGCGCCACAGACACGGCTCCTTCTCAACACAGTTGCCGTGGCCAAACAACACGCCCAACTCCTTATTGTGGCGGCGCATTGGGGGCCGAATTGGGGCCGCCGTCCGCCGCAAGAGCATGCAGAACTGGGGCACGCACTGATCGAAGCGGGCGCGGACATCGTCTTTGGCCACTCCGCCCACATTTTTCGGGGCGTCGAGATCTACCGTGGCCGGCCCATCCTTTACAGCACGGGCGATTTCATCGATGACTATGCGGTGGACCCTGTCGAACGCAACGACCAGTCGTTCCTCTTCCGGGTAGACTGCGACGCTACGGGCATCCACGGCATCGACCTGTTCCCCACGATCATCGACGACTTCGCCGCCCACCGCGCGCGACCGCCCGAGCGCGACGAAATCGTTCAGCGCATGCGCGCCCGTTGCGCCCAACTTGGCGCCACCGCCCACTGGGCCGATGATGTGTTCTTAAGAATCGAGATTGATGGAGCAAGCCGCTAGTGGGGCAATATTCCGAGGCTCGATCCACCGCGTGATATACTTTTAATAATCGTTAAGTAAAGGGAAGGAATAAGCTCATGGGTGTTAAGGAAATCGAACGTGCCATCACAGAACTCTCACCTGTGGAATTGGCAGAGTTGGCAGCATGGATCGAAAACTACCAAGCTCAGCAATGGGACAAGCAAATTGAGGAAGACTTGGAGGCTGGCCGGTTGGACGCATTGCTCAAACAAGTCGATAAAGAGTATGAAGCAGGCTTAAGTGAGCCACTATGAGGCATCGCACCCTGCCGCGCTTTTGGTGGCATTTCAAGCAGCTGCCAAAGGCCACGCAAGCCCTCGCTTACAAGAATTTTGAGTTGCTGAAGTCTAATCCATTTCATCCTGCGCTCCATTTAAAAAAAGTTGGCAAGACAAGAGACCTGTGGTCCATTCGAATTGGGGCCAATTACAGAGCTCTGGGTAGGGAGAAGCCAGAAGGAATCGTGTGGTTCTGGATCGGAAAGCATGCAGAATACGACATCTTCCTCCGTTGATCCTTCTCGTGGATGGCGTCATATCTACACGTGATGAAAAAACGCCCAAGCAAAGCGGAGGGCAAAGACGAATTCGAAGGCGAGCGCACGGGGGAGCATCGAGACATTGGCAGTGAGGATGCGGCCGGTCTTCAGGCGTTGGAGGCAATCGCGGTAGTAGGCGTTGATCTGGCGGCGCGTGGCCACGGAGCGGATGGCGAGTTCTTCATAGCCGGTCACCAAGTGTTCGCGAATATACTCTTCGCCTTTGAGCACCGTCCGCCAGGAGGGCATTTGCAACTCATAGCTGGCAATGTACGCATCCAGCTCGCCCGCCAGGCGCCGCACTCGGCGCCGCGCGCGGCCGCTTAGGGCTGATCCACGGCTGCTTAATTCGTGCAGACGCGCGGAGGCGGCGCCAAGGAGGGCGCGCAGTTCCTCGGCGGCCACGTCGCAGTGGCCAGCCAGTGTGCTGTCGGCGATACGTTGTTGGGCTTCGGCCCAACGCCGGCGAATGTCGGCCAGCACAGTCCAACGGACATCCCGTTTCGGGCGCGTCAGCAGCCAAATTTCCTGAAACTCGAAGAACAATTGTACCAAGATGCAAGCCAAGTGGAGCAGATCGCGAGTACGCCGCCGGGCGTATGTAAAACGTCCCTCCGCCGCAAAGGTGGGCCGCCGCCCCTTGCGGTCCTTAAGCCGCAGGAAGCCTGTCACCATGGGGTGGGTGCCGAAGAGGGTCGCGTAGCGGTTCCAGATGCACAGCCACAGCGTGCGCCAGTAGAGCGCCGGTGGAACGCGGAGCATCATGTTGACGATATTGTCTTTGCTGTAAAACGTGGCCCAAGCTTCGCGATAGAGACCGTGCCATTGCCCGGCGGGAATTTTGGCGTGGCGAAAGGTCTCGTGGAAGCTGTCGTAATTGTTCAGGTCGGCATCCAGCGGCGTGCCTTGTTGCACCATGTTGAAGTGATCGCGCGAGCCGGGCAGCGGCGTGAGCATGAAGAAGGCAGCCTCGTC
>JACPGD010000232.1 GCA_016182645.1 Candidatus Hydrogenedentota bacterium
AAGAGAACGGCCTCTTCACGCGCCCAGCGATCGAGGTTCGGTGTAGTTTCGCGGGAGTAGCCATAACACGAAAGACGGTCGGCACGGAGTGTGTCGAGTGAGATAAGCACCACGTTGATCGCTGGTGCATGCTCGGGCGCAACCGGAGGGGGGGCCGCGTGTTGGCGGCCGCACGCGCACAGGAACAACGCGAGGAAACACGCCATATGAGCGACGGGAAGTTTCATTCGTGCAAATATCCCAAGGCTTCCACTTCCGCCCTTTCCGCCTCGGTCAAGGGCCGCGTGGCCGCGCCGGCGTGTTCCGGCACTGCGTAACTGATTTCCACCAGGGGGCCGCTCGACGACACCTGTTCGAAAATGCCCGAAAATGCCTCGTCCGAAGGATCAAGCAGCAGCGTCTGCTCCTGGGTACTTTCCAAGGGCGCCCCGGGCTTCCGCAACGCGACTGGGGCGGACCCCTTCACGCGCAGATGGACCACAGCGCCCGGCGCCGCCGGCAGGAACCGCACCACGTCCACATCGTCTCGCCGCAGCATCGCTTTTGCGCGGAAGGTGGCCGTATCGGCGCTGCGCTCCAGCGTGTCCACATTCTCCCAGTACCAGGCGTCCGGTTCCAGCAGCGTGGCAAAGAGAAATCCGCCGTCAACCACGCCCGTCAACTCGACAGTGAGCGGCGCCTCACCACCGCTCAGGGTGATGGTCCATCCGCCCTCAACTCTTGGGGCGTAGAACTCTTCCAGGATTCCCTGCAGCCGTTCTCCGGTGGCTTTTTCATTGCTCCATACATCATTTTTTTCGAGAGGGTTCTCCTCGAGATTGAAGAGTTGAAACTGCCCGGCGCGGACGTTGTCCACGAGTTTCCAGGGAGGTTGGCGCAGTGTCCGATACTGCTCGCGCTGGCCGAAGGCAAGTTTCTGCCCTCCGGGTTTTCCTTGCAGCAGCGCGAGCAGGCTCCGGCCTTCGACGCTCGCGGGGATAGGCAACCC
This sequence comes from Candidatus Hydrogenedentota bacterium, assembly GCA_016182645.1. Classification (GTDB taxonomy): domain Bacteria; phylum Hydrogenedentota; class Hydrogenedentia; order Hydrogenedentales; family JACPGD01; genus JACPGD01. The sequence goes on from JACPGD010000232.1 coordinate 989, forward strand.
CAGCGTGTCCAGCACGGTCGGAAAGATGTCCTGCAATTCGACAAGTGTCTTGATGCGTGCGCCGGAGTGTTGCGCTTGCGGAAACTTAATGAGCAGTGGCACGCGCGCGTTTTCTTCGTACATGTTGATGTGGTCGAAGGTGCCGTGTTCGTTGAACCCTTCGCCATGATCGGAAGTGACGATGATCAGCGCGTCCTCGTAGAGATTCAGCGTCTTCAATTCCTCGAGGAAGCCGTGGACTTCGCGATCAAGCACGCGAATGCCGTCAGCATAGAGCCGCCGCAGGTATTCCGTCTCTTCAGGCGTGGCCTGGAGTTGGCCGTTGTTGTGGGCGTCGATAAACGTGCGGCCATGGAATTCCGGCAAACCTGGCCGCGTCAGGGCCGGTGCGCGCACTTCCGCACTGAAATGAAAGAAATCGGCCGCCTCGCGGATTTCATAGGGAAGCTTGTAGGCCGGCTCGGCGGGCTTGCTGTGCACGTCGTAGCTGTGGAGAAACAGGAGGATGGGCGCGGCGGCATGATTCTTGACCCACTCGAGCGCGGTCTTCTTCGTATCAAAGATGTTGCGGTAGCGGTAGCGTCCGTCGATGAGGGGCGGCAGATTGAACACGTCGAAGCCATAGCCGACGCCGCGCCAAGGCGCCACCCAGGTGCCGTGGCCTGTGAAGGCCCCGGCCAGATAGCCTGCGTCCGATAATGTCTGACCCAGGGTCGGGAATGTTTCTGAAAGATTGCTGTTGGCCGTCACACCGTGCGTGCGTGGATGCACGCCGGTCATGATGCTCACGTGCGCGTTCAACGTCCAACTCTCCGGTGTCACGCACTGCTCGAAGAGCACGGCCTCTTTCGCAAAGGCGTCCAGGAACGGCGTCGTCTCTCGCGGGTAACCGTAACTAGACAGGTGGTCCGCGCGCAGCGTATCCAGGGAAATCAAGATGACCGGCGTGGGCCGGGGGCCTTGTGCCATGCTGTAGACGATGGGATCGCCCCAAAAGGGAAGGTCCCCCGTGCTGCTGGCGCCAGATTCCACCGTCAAGTGGAGCGTCACGTCTTTTCCGGCATACGGCGCGAGATCAGCCCGGATCCGGCGCCAGTCCTCCCCGGCGCCCGCATACGGCAGGATGTGCTCCTCGGCCAGCACCACCGCCGTCGCTTCGGCCGTCTCGAGGGTGACCACAAAGCGCGCGCCGTCGGAATGCTCGGCAGGCTTCATGCCCAAAGCGGCTTCAAACACGCCCCCCTCCGGCACGCGCACGCGCCAGGGCGCTTGCGTACCCGCCACGGCCTCCAGCGTTTGGTTCTCGATGAACACGCGGCGCGGCCCGCGGGGCGGCGTGTAAAGAAGCTGCACCTCCGTGATGAGCGCCCTGCCTGGGATATCGAGCGGCCAGAGACGCAACGCCCTGATGGCTCCCGCCCATCGCTCTTCGCCGAACGGATCTAGCGTCAGTGTGTACGTATGGGGTTGCGCCTCTGCAAAGAGCGGCGCGGTCAAGAGCGGTCCCGCGAGAAACTCCGGTTTGCGGTCACTGATCCAGTCCACGCCCCAACTGTTCCCCGCGTCCGCCTGAATCGTGACGCGAAGTGTGTTGCAGCGTCGGGCATCAAGGCTGACCGGGAATTGCACCCAGGGCTTTCCCTCCTGCGCGCTCACCTGGATTCCGCCGTCCATCACCTGTACGGCTTCCGCGCCCATCACCCCCGCTGCCTTCAGTGGAATGGCTTCCGGCGGCGCCGTGCGCGCCCGCTGCTGTTCGAGCAATTGCCGCACCAGCCGTTGCACCGGGATTTCCGGAGCATCCCCCTCGCGCGGCGAGGCCAGACCAAGCGGCGGCTCCACTGCTGCAAGGGGCGTATTTCCCAGGACGTCCCCACACCCCGCGATCATTACCGCGAATCCGCAGGAGAGAAGCAAACCCTGGCACGATGAGAGGACCTGGGGGTTGCGGGCACGACACACCATAGTGGCTCCCAACTGCAACTTATTCTGCTTCCTCGCCCTCATCCGACACTACGGCTGCGTCCACGGGCGGCGGGTTCGTGGGCGGGGGCGCCTCGATGGGGAAGGCAAATTCGAGCTGCTGCCAGCGCACCAAGTTGTAGCGCTTGAGCAATCGCAACGTTTGCAGGGTCTGTGAGGGGGCGTAGAGTCCGTATGCACTGATCCGCGCCAGCATTTCCTGAAGAACGGTCGGGAACTCGATCACATGGTCCACGCCCAGTTCTTGCAGGAGGTGCAGCGAGCGTTCGCGTTGCCGCGCGGCTTGGGGCAGCTCGCCAATGACCAGGATTGTGACATACCCGTTTCCACCGAAGATGGATCCCGCCAGCGCGCGCGCCTCGTCGCCCACGACATGCCCCAACACCGGGTTGGACTCGATCATCGATGGATAGAAGCGGTCGGCGTGCCACGCGCGGATTTCGACCATCGCCCGTTCGAGCTGCGCCACGTCGCCCGGCCGCAGGAGGAACTCGATGTCGCGGGCAGGCTCGGGGTTGATGTGCTCGACGAAGAGCAGGGCGGCCGGCTCGGACAGGCGCGCCGGCAGTTCCTCGTGCTGCCAGTAACTGAGCACGTGAAAAAGGTGCAGCTCGAAATATTCGCGCACAAGCTGCATGTTCAAGTCGCTCACGCTTTGTCTCCAGTAGTCGCGTGCTCGCCGAGCGCGCGACTTGCCCTGCACTTACGCATCAAAGGTCGCGCGCAAATCCAGTGCCGTGCTCGCCGAGCGCGGCGCTACGTCTCACTCAGGGCGCGGCCCAGTTTGTGTTCGGGATCCAAGCCCAGAATCTGGCGGCCGACCTCGCGGGCGTCTGCCAGGCGGTCCAGCCGTTGCAGGCAAACGCCGCGCCGCGCCAGGATGTCCACGCGGTTGAAACGCTCGCCGTAGGACACATAGTGCTGGTGCGGCTGCGAGCGGTCTTCCGCCGCGCGAAAGCTGTCCAGCGCGGCAGCGAAATTCCCTTGAGCAAACTGGACCTCCCCGCGCAAATAATAGCCCTCGGGCTGGTCGGGACTGGTCTCGATGGATTTCTCGATCATCGCTTCGGCGCGTTTCAGGGACTCGACGGCGATGTCGGCGCGGTCACAAAGGCTGGCCGCTCGCCCCAGCAGGAAGAACGCGGCAAAGCTCGCGCCTCCCTGAACCACCGCGGCCTGCGCCAAATGCATGGCCTCTTCCCAACGTCCGGTATCGAACGCGCAGAACGCCAGGCCAAGCTGCGCGCGGCTGTTGTCCGGCTTCACGTGGGTGATCTCCAGAAAGACCCGTTCCGCGTCGCCCGGCCGCCCGCATTCCAACAGCGCATATCCCAAGTCCACGCGAACAGGGACCAAGCCGGGCTTCTCCTTGATCACGCGCTGGAATAACTCGATGGCCCGTTGCGTCTCCCCTTGGCGCCCGTAACACTTGCCCAATTGGTGTCGGGCCGCCGTCAGCGTGTTGTCCAACTGCAAGGCACGCTCAAAGTGCTCGATGGCGCGGGTGACGTCGCCCTTCATGCTGGCGGTCAGCCCTTCGTCGTAATAACTCTCGGCTGTCTCACCGCCAAAGGCCATCCCATCCACCTTTTATTCAACCCGAAGGCTTTCGAGTGCGCGTCGCGCCTGGTCTTCCTGGACGTCCGTTCGATGCACCACCGTACCGATTTCCGTGGGCAGAATAAACTTCATCAGGCCCGCGCGCACCTTCTTGTCTTTGTGCATCGCCTCAAGCGCGGCGTCCACGGGCAGTTCCAGCCAGCGCGTGGGCAGGCCATATGCCTGAAGACAGTGCCGCTGCCGCGTGACAAACTCCTGCGGCACAATCCCGAGTGCGTGCGCCAGCGCCGCTGCCGCACACATGCCGAGTGCGACGGCCTCGCCGTGCAGGAAGAGACGATACTCGGACACTGCTTCAATGGCGTGGCCAAAGGTGTGACCGTAATTAAGATTGGCGCGCCGCCCCTGCTCGAACTCGTCCTCCGCCACAATTTCCGCCTTGATCTCGCACGAACGGCGAATCGGATACTCGAGCGCGGCGAGATCCTTGGCGAGGATGGGATCGGATTCGCGTTCCAGGTAGGCAAAGAGCGCGGCGTCGGCAATTACGCCATGCTTAATGATCTCCGCCACGCCCGCGCAGAGCTCGCGGTCCGGCAGTGTTTCGAGGAGCGTCATGTCGATGAGGACCGCGCGCGGCTGATGGAACGCGCCGATCGTGTTCTTGCCCAGTGGGTGGTTCACGCCAGTCTTGCCGCCCACGCTCGAGTCCACTTGCGCCACGATCGTAGTCGGAATCTGGATACAGGGAACGCCGCGCATGAATGAGGCCGCGGCGAAGCCTGCGACATCGCCCACCACGCCACCACCGAGCGCGAGTACCAGACTCGTCCTGTCCAGACGGCCCTGGAGGAAGGTCCCGCAGATGTTTTCGACTTGCTCGAGACGCTTGTATGCTTCACCCGCGGGCAGCGTGTGCGTCACGCAGATTCGGCCGGAGTCTTCGACCAGTTGCCGCACCCGCCGCGCGTACAGAGGTCCCACGCTCGAATCCGTTACCAGCCCGATGGTGCCGCGCACTGCCAAATCGTTCAAGACCTCCGGCAGCCGTTCGAGCGTGCCAGTTCCCAAGTAGATGGGATAACTCCGCTCGCCGAGCGCGACCATAAGCGTCTTTATGTTTTCAGGGACCGTGGTGGGCATTTCTTCTTTTAGCCGGGGCAGTTTGACCAATCGGCCAGATTCGACGGATTCATACCGGGTGGGCACTCAAAACTTAACTTTAACAGAACGTGCCGTCTTCGCGGCTTCTTCCGCCGCCAAAATGACGGCCAGCGAGCGCATCGCCTCCTCTCCTGTGCAGAAAGGCTTCTCCAGGCCCAGGACGGCCCGGGCAAAGGCCCCACCGACGTCCACGCCCCACGAACCGGGATACTGGCCCAGCGGCTCCGGCGTCTCGAAGACAATTTCTGCTTTCGGATTCACCACGTGCGCGACGCACGGCTGGTTGGGCCACAGGTGCACACGCAAGCTGCCATTGGAGCAGTGGAAGATCAGGAAGTTGGAGCCGAGTCCTTTCGCAGTCCAGGAGGCGCCCAACATCCCGATCGAGCCGTCCTCAAATTGGATGCAGGCCGAGAAATTGTCCTCCACGTCCCCTTCTTTTTCGAGGCGGGCGGTAAACGCGCCGATTTGGACAATCTCCTTGCCGGTGAGGAACCGGATCAGGTCGGCCT
>JACPGD010000027.1 GCA_016182645.1 Candidatus Hydrogenedentota bacterium
CTGCCAAAAGCGCGGTTCATGTTGAAGCGGCGAATCAGCTCCGGCGAGAACTCATCATGTCCAAAGAAACTGATGCGCGCTTCCCGGCTGTTCATCAGCATATGCCGCAGGTAGGGAAGCAAGTACTCGAAGTGGAGGATGCTGTAGACCGCCTGGACCACGCCCGCGAGCACGATGGCGCCCACGAGCCAGGGAAGCGCGTGGCGGTCGGTGGTGAATTGCACTACCAGCCAGAGCAACAGCAGGTACGCGGCCCACAAAATCAGACTCCGATACGTGTGATCGGACTCGATGGTCGCGGGCGAGAGCACCAGGGCCACCAGAAAAAAAAGTACCAGGATGCCGAAAGAAGGCTTAAGCACGAGCGGTTGTTCACGCCGGAGCGATCGCAGCGCCCAGAACAGGCCCAAGAGTCCAAGGGCCCAGACGAAATAATAGTTGTCGGTCGGGTAGGTGTAGCCGTCCAGGGGAGTGCGCACCAGCAGCAAGGCCGCCACGCCGAGGATGGGATGGATCCAGCCCGCGCTGAGGATGAGCGCGAACGCCCACAGCACCACGGCGATGTCCCAACATTGGGTGTTGTATTCGAGATAGGGCTGGGACAAACCGGCGGCCGCGGCCATGAGGCGCTTCATCCAGAGTAGGCCATTCTGGTTCGCCACGCTGAAGAGGAGCAGGCTGAAGAGGAGAAAGCCCGCGCCAATCATGCGTACTTGATGCAGGGGCGCAAACGATGCCGGCCACCACGCCGCTGGAGCGCCCCCCGCCTGCGTACCGGCGCCTTTGCTGTCGCGCGGCGTGTCCTTGGCCGCCGCACGCTTCTTCTTGCTCACTGTTTCTCTCCCGAGCGCCGGCGCCCGGCGTTCATCAGCAGGACAATCAGTAAAAACACGCCCATCGTTTGCGCGAGGATGACCAGGGTCCCATTTCGGTCCAGCACCGGCAGCAAGGCGCCGCCGAGGCCCACCACGCCCGCGACCAGGAAGATGAATTCGACCGCCTGGCGCGGTGACATTCCGAGATCAACCAGGCGGTGCGAGAAGTGGCGCTTGTCGCCTTTCATGATGGGTTGGCCGCTGCGCCAGCGAATGTAGATCACGCTGAACGTGTCGAACAAGGGCACGGCCAAGGCGAGCACGGGCGCGGCGACACTGATGCGGCTGGGCGTAGTCCCGATATGGTAGGTGCCCAGCAGGGCGATGGTCGCCAGGAAATAGCCGCTGAACATGGCACCGGCGTCGCCCATAAAGATCCGGGCTGGACTCAGGTTGTGGTAGAGGAAGCCCGCCATGGCGCCCGCGAACACCATCAGGAGCCAGCGGACCAGTTCGTCCTCATAGGGCTGGACGCATAGAAAGAAGGAAAAGGCGGCGATAACCGAAACGCCGCCCGTGAGGCCATCCATGTTATCGAGCAGGTTCATGGAATTGGTGATGAGGACAACCCAGGCGATGGTGACGAGGGCGGAAACCCAGACGTTGGACAAGACAAACAGTTCGAGGCGAATGCCGCTGAACACGAGCACGAGCGCAGCCGCGATCTGGCCGATCAGTTTCAGCCCCGGGGAGAGCGCCTTGAAGTCGTCCACGATGCCGAGGATGAAGATGAGAACGCCGCCGGCCAGGAAGGCCGCGAGTTTCATTTCGCCGTTGTGTCCGAACACCGCTTGCAGGTTCTGCTGCAACCATGCCTCGCGCTCGACCCCGCCCAGCGCGAAGAGCAGCCGGTGGGCGAGCACAAATACATAGAAGGTCAGCACGATGGCCACGCCGCCCATCAAGGGCATGGGCGCGCTGTGCATCTTGCGTTCGCCGGGATGATCCAGGAACCCAAAGCGCACGGCCAGCCGCCGCATGACGAAGGTGAGCACCATGGAAATGCAGAAGGCCGCGCCGAAGGCATAGGCGTACATCAGCGGCCGTTGTCCAAGCATCACGGGCATTTCAAGTGCACTTTCCAACGGTCATGAGCGCGCTGCCGCCGTGTTGTTTGTCCTATAGGTCGTATAGGTCATATAGGTCCTATATCCTGGCTTCCCTGCCGCTCAGCGCTTCCTGGTAATATTCAAGTTCCAGCCGCGCCACGTCTTCCGCCCGAAACTCGCGCGCTACCCGCGCTTTGGCATACGCGCCCATGCGTTCCCGCCGCGCACGATCCGCCAGGAGCGTGTTCACCGCCTCCGCCAGCGCGGCGGGATCCCGTGGCGACACGTTCAGGCCTGTTTGCACATCTTGGTTGACCACCTCGACGCCCGTGCCCAGCCGCGTCGCCACTACCGGCTTCCCGCAGGCGTGGGCCTCCATGATCGATACGCCGAAGGCCTCGCTACGCTCGACGGACGGAAACACAAAAACGGCGCAGGCATGGAGATGCGCCACCAGGGCCTCGTGCGTCAATCGGCCGGGAAAAGCGATTTTGGACCCAGTCGATTCCGCCTGGCGCAGGAGCGCGCCGCGCTCCGGCCCGTCACCTGCCAGGACGAGCCGCGCCTTGATTTGGGGTGTTGCCTCGACAAGATACTGCAAACCTTTATAGTACCGGTGCATCCCGCAGAAGAAAACGAAGTCCTCCCCATAACGTTGGTGCAGCGCCTGAACCTGCGATTCCTCAGGCGCCTCAAATTCCTCAGGCACGATTCCCAGCGGCACGACGCGGCAGCGATCACGCACCGCCTGCAACATGCTCGATGACTCGAGATACGGCTGGGAAGTGGGCAGAATGATAGCAGCTTGACGCAGGAAATGCATTTGCAGCGGGCCGTACAGCTTCATGCTGCGCGCCTGCCGGACCACGTCGCTGTGATAACGCACCACCAGCGCCGCCCGTGGCCGCGCCAAGAGCCAACCCGCCTCCGCCGTGGGGTTCGGCACATGCACTACCACCACATCCGCCTTGTTCCGCCGCAACAACCACGGAAAAGTCGGCGACAGCGGCGCGCTCAAAAACCGGCCCCATTCGCCCGCCTCCGTCACGCGCGTGCCATCGCGCTCGACCACGCGCGTGCGAAGCGTGCGGCTGCACACCAGCGCCTCCACGTCGGCCCATTGCTGCTGAAACCGGCACATCAGGGCCACGTGCCGCTCAATCCCGCCACAAACCGGCGGGTCAAAGTCCTTGTATACATGGAGAATGCGCAACGGGTTCCAACGCCCCTGTCCCTGTGGCCAGCACGACGCCGGATCATACCAGTTAGCGCGCTTGCCGATCACGCGCTCATTCTATTCCTCCTACATATCAGTATATAGGTCAGACCAAGCAGCACAAGGACTCCAAGAATTACGCCCAGCATTGCGTAAAGCCTGGAAGATTGGTTTTCGTCGATTATCGCGGGCGGGGCGACTGTCTTGGGCTGTGGAAGATCATGGCCAGTTGCCGGGAGTCTGCTGGGCGCCTCTGGTCTTGTCTCGACCGCTGGGGGCATTGCCGGTGGCGGAGTGTCTGTAACGTCATTGGGAATGGCGTTCAGGAGTGCAATATGCATCGAGCGCGCCCTTGCCCACTTTTCAGCCTCTTTCTCGAAGACCACCTTGAGCTCTTTGTCTGTTGTCCGTATCGCTTCACGTAAACTCTCGGAATCCGGAGGATCGAATTGAATGGGATCAAGGATAAAGCACACGATTTCATCGGGCCCGGCATATGGCGGGTGCCCATCCACATTCTTCTTGGTGCGAAGATATTCGCCGCCCTCCGCGATTTCCGCGGACATGGCATCAAATTCTTCGTCCGTTAGCGGCGCCTTGAAGTCAGGCAGCAAAGGGTTTTGGGCCTTTTCCCAGCCTTGTGCAGCGCGAAGCGCGAATGCGGCGTCAAGTTCGCCGTATCTGTCGGCCTCGCCGAGGGCCTCGAGGGTTGCTCGCGCTTCACCATGAGCCTGATCAACCAGGGCCTCATGCTGTCTGCGCGCAAGTTCCTGCTCTGCCTTATCCAGGGGCGGACGTCCTGCATAGGAGGTCACAGCCGCACGAAGGGACTCCCCAAACAGAGCGATTTCGGAGGGAACGCGCGGTGGTACGCTCACGGCCATGTAGTATCCGGGCACGTACTGCCACAAAGAGCCTACCTCGTCCGCCGTCAACGCGCGCGGTTCACTGATGCTGAGTGCCCACTCCGCCTGCTCGGCGAGAGCGTCGCGCGTCTCTTCCGTCATTTCCGGAAACTCGTCTTGCGGGTAAGTCTGTGACAGCCATTCCGAAAGATCGGCATGATTGGCGGTGACCCCTGCGACGACGATCAGGATAGCGTTCGCTGGTGAGAGCACCCTGAACCCCCGCAAATACACGATACAACCCCCGAGTTGACTTAAACCACCGCTTTCAGCAACTGGAAGCCGATGCCTTCCATGGGGGCGCCACCGTTGTGGAAAACGACGCCGCCGTACTGGTAGCCGGAGATGGGAACATGGGTATGGCCGAAGTACACTTGCTCGACGCCGTGGGTCGAGGCGTGGCCGATGTCTTCGAGGTAGGCGACGACGCGTTTGACGGTGCGGCGGTGGGGGAAGGCGAGTTTTGAGATGGCGACATGGGCGCCGGCGCGGAAGGCCGCGTCGTAGACGCGGTTCTTGATCTGGCCTTGGCGCCGGTTCCGGTACGCGTCCCAGCGGCGGCGGTAGCGCTCGAGTTGGTGGTGGCTCATCTTGCGGTTGGCCACGTCGCCATGCAGGAAAATGGTGTTGTTGATGCGCAAGTAGTAGGGGTGCCAGCTAAAGTTGTCCACTTCGCGGGCCAGGGCGTCCAGCGCGAAGATGAACGGCTGTACGTGATCATGGTTGCCGAGGTTGACGTGGAAGTTGCAGCGCGGATACTTGGTGGCGAGTTCGCGGAAGAAGCGGACGGCGTGCAGGACGGTCTGGGACACCGTTGAGAAGCAACTCCACTTAAAGTCTACCGTGTCCCCGTTAAAAATGAACATATCGGCGACGGTAGCGGCCTCATGAATGGCGTCCAGGTGCTTTTCCCATTGGGAGCGACGGCAAAACATGTGCAGATCCGACACCACGTAAACTGTCTTCATTCGAGACCCCTCAATTGAATAAAAACTGGAAATAGTATACCACGTTTTCGGGCCAGGGTTCCCGATTCCCGGCCTCGGCAACTTGGGCGCAAAGATCCTCGTCAGACCGGTCGGACGGGTCTGACAGGTCTGATCCGTCCGATGGCCGCGCCTGTTCACGTGGGCAAAGGGGGTGGCTGGGCCGTCACTTCAACTGCCACCAGCGTCATGTCGTCATTGGGTTCCTTCGACTGCATGTGCGTCTCCAACTCGCTGCGGACCCGCGCCAGGACCTGATCCAGCGGGACACGGGAGGAATCCCGCAGGAGTTGGCACAGCCGTTGCTCACCGAAAAAGGTGCCATCGGCCCCGCGGGCTTCTGTCACCCCGTCGCTGTACAAGAACAAGCGGTCGCCCGAGTACAGGGCCACGGGGCTGTTGCGATAGGCGCCGTCGGCCAGGACGCCCAGGGGCACGCCATCTTTGGAGGTGAGCCGCTCGATGCCGCCGTTCTGTGCGCGCAGGAGCAGCGCGGGCGGATGTCCCGCGGAGGCCAGGGTCAGCGCGCGCGTCCTGGTGTCCACCACCATGAACAGCAATGTCACGAAGCGGCCGGAGTCGCCGATGCGCTGGTAGAGCGCATGATTCACGCGGTGCAGCACGGCCTCAGGCGACGGCAAATCGCGCGCGAGCGCGCGCAACACACCGGAGCATTCCGTGACGAGCAGTGCAGCGGGCAGGCCCTTGTCGGTGGCGTCGCCGATGGCCACACCGACGCGGTCTGGCCCGAGGGCGATGTAGTCGAAGAAGTCGCCGCCCACCTGCCGCGCCGGAACACTCCAGCCGGAGAAAGAGAGACCGGCGATGGCGGGCGGCTTTTCGGGCAGGAGCGCGCGCTGTACTTCGGCGCCAATGCGCAGTTCGGCTTCAAGGCGTTCGCGGCGTTGCGTCTCACTGGCCAGTTCCTTCGTGTAGCGCTGGAGGTCGTCGGCCATCGCGTTGAACGCAGCGGACAGGCCGCGGATTTCGCGGTACGCGCCGAGGGGTGCGCGGCGCGCGAAGTTGCCCCGGCCGAAATCGCGCACGACGGCCACCAGATCGTGGAGCGGACGTGAGACACGCCGGCTCAAGTTCATGCTGAGTAGGAGAGCGACGCCGACCAGGATGAGGAAGAGCCATTTCAAGACGCCGAACGCCCGATTCATGAGGTCCCAGGCGTGGCGGGTACGGTGATGGACAAAGAGCGCCCCCAGCACATCCTGGGAGGGTGGCGTCTCTGCAAGCGCAGGGGGCGCGCCGGGAAATGGGCCTGGGCGACCGGGAAGCACACCCCGTGGCCCAGGAGTTATGGGAGGCTTGAGCAGCAGCGTAATGATGCCGATGTCCGTGCCGAAGAAGGCATAATCGTCCTTGGTTTTCGGCCCACCGAGAAAGCGCTCCACGAGTGCCCGGACTTCCGGGTCGGTGCCGGGCGGTGCAAAAGGAGACTGGGCCGCGGTGGCGAGCGCCGTTCCGTCCGGCTTGAAGACGGCAATGCGCGCGACGTCTGTGGTGGCGACGGTCTTCTCCAGCAAGTTCACCAAAGGAGGCGGCGGCCCCATGACGCCAGCGGCGCCGCCGGCCACCATGAGTTGCTCGACGCCGTCGCGGAGCATGGCCGTGACGGTAAGGGTGCGATCATAAAAATGCGCCAGCAGCAGCCCGCCGCCCACCAGCAACAGCAACAAGCACATGATGCAGACCGTAAATACGGTCAGGCATCCCACCGAAAGTGTCAGTCGTGTTCGGAGTCGTAATGCCATGGCGTAGGGCGGAAATGGTTCCACCCGCCCCTTTCTTCACGCGCCCTTGATGCGCTTCTCTTCGCCGGCCCACTCGCGTTCGCGGAGCACAAACTTTTGAATTTTCCCCGTGCTGGTTTTCGGGAGCGGGCCGAACTGGATGCTGCTCGGACACTTGAAGTGTGCGATCTGCTGGCGGCAAAAGGCAATCAAGTCCGCTTCCGAGACTTCCGCCCCCTCTTTTAACGTCACGAAGGCCTTGGGGGTTTCACCCCATTTCACGTGGGGTGCGGCGACTACGGCCACTTCGAGGACCGCCGGGTGTCGGTAGAGCGCCTGCTCGACTTCGATCGACGAAATGTTCTCGCCCCCGGAAATGATAATGTCCTTGCTCCGGTCGCGCAATTCGATATAGCCGTCGGGATGCATCACGGCGACGTCGCCGCTATGGAACCAGCCGCCGCGGAAGCCCTTCTCGGTCGCCTCCGGTTCATCCCAATAGCCCTTCATCACCATGTTTCCCTGCATCACCGCCTCGCCCATCGTCTGCCCGTCCGCGGGCACGTCGTTCATGTCCTCGTCCACCACGCGCGTGGGCGCGCCCACGAGATAGCCCACGCCCTGCCGCGCCAGCAGCTTCCCCTGTTCTTGTACGGAAAGCCCGCGCCACTCCGGCTGCCATGCGCACACGGTAAACGGCCCATATACTTCCGTCAGGCCGTACACGTGGATGATGTTTGCGCCCAGCTTGCGCACGTTTTCGATGAGCGTCGGGGAGGGGGGAGCGCCGGCCGTCGTAATGGTCAGGGGTCGCTCGAGCTGCTTCGGCGCGTTCTTGTTATTCAGCAGGGCAATAAGCACCACCGGCGCGCCGTTGAAATGCGTCACGCGCTCGCGCTCGATCAATTGCCACGCCGCCGCCGGTTCAAACTTGCGCAGGCACACATGTGTCGCCCCCAGTGCCGTTACGCCCCATGTAAAACACCAGCCGTTGCAGTGAAACATCGGCAGTGTCCACAAGTACACCGAGTCCGCCGTCATCGCCGTCTCGAGCACTTCGCCCAACGCATTGATATAGGCGCCCCGATGGCAGAACGTCACCCCCTTTGGCCGGCCCGTCGTCCCGCTCGTATAATTGATGGTGATCGATTCGTATTCGTCCTCCACCACCCATGGCACGGGCGCAGGTCTCCCCGAAGCCAGGAACTCCTCATAATCTTCCCCGCCGGCCTTGCCAAACGCCGGATCATCTGTAATGTGGATCACGTGTTGGAGTTCCGGACATTGACCCCTAATCTGAGTCACCGTCGCCGCATACTCCGTGTCTGCAAACAAGAACGTCGAGCCGGAGTGCGCCAGAATATACTGGATTTCCGCAGGCGCCAGCCGTGTATTAATCGTCACCAGGATTCCCCCCGCCAGCATCACCCCAAAATGCGCCTCGAGCATCGGCGGGATGTTCGGACACAAAAACGCCACGCGCTCCCCCTTCGCCAGTCCCCGCGCACGCAACCCCGACGCCAACCGGTTCACCCGCTCGCCAAACTCGGCATATGTGTACCGCCGCGCCCCATGCACCACCGCTGGCTTTCCCGGATACACCGCCACGCTTCGTTGGAGAAACGTCAGCGGCGTCAACACGCTTGAATATACATCGCGATAGTTCGACATCCAT
>JACPGD010000224.1 GCA_016182645.1 Candidatus Hydrogenedentota bacterium
GAAGAGTGACGAAAGCCGCAAGACATTGGAGGCGGAGCAATAAGGGAGGATTGGCATACGTGGTTGCATGGGACATGGTCGAGGGCTCCTTTGCATTTGCTGCTAACCTTGCCGGCTTCCGTGGCGGCCGCGCAAAGCATCTTGACCGCTAAGGAGAGCAATTGCCGCGCCACAAGCCCTTTCATCACCAGCGAAATGGCAAAGATGTTGGTATCAAACCGATTAGACAGGCGATGTTCCCTGTGGCCGGCTCAAAAGATGCCTTTGGAGCGTATAATCAGCGCCGGGGCTTTCGAGTAAATCTGAAACATCAGTTCTCCTTCAGGGCCCTCTTTTCCTTCATGTCCCTTATGGCCACCAGGTCCATTTCATCCACCCTAGGAATTGATTGCGCTGTCTTCTTTTTCATACGCTGCACCGCAATGAGAAGTATTTGCCCATGAGCGCGCCAGCCTTTGCTGAGATTGTATTGCCCGTCCCAATCGACAAGGCCTTTACCTATGAAGTGCCCCAATCGTTGCGGCATCGCATACGCGTGGGCATGCGTGCAATCGTACCGGTCAAGGGCCGTGTGGAGACGGGCTATGTTGTGACGCTGAAAAGCGGCACGGAACTGGAGCAGGTGAAGGCGCTCCTGGATCTGCCCGACGATGGCCCTGTGTTTTCCCCGGCCATGATCCAACTCTGCCGGTGGATGGCGGATTATTATTGCTGCTCCTGGGGCGAGGCGCTGCAATGCGCGGTGCCTGCGGGGCTGCGCGTGGGCACGAAAATGCGCTATCGGCTAATCCCCGATGCGTTGCAGGCGGCGCGCTACACGGAGCGCCAGCAACGGGTCATTGCGGCATTGGGCGAACGCGGACCGCTGACCGAGGGGCAACTGGCGGCAGCGTGCGGAAGACAGGCACTCAGCAACACACTTCAGTCTTTGGTCAGGCGCGGGATCATACTCGCCGAATCCGTGTTGCAGGAGGAAAGCGTTTCCATTCGCACCGAAACATACGTACAGCTTGTGGAGGAGGCTATACTCGTCAGCGCGGCACAGGAACAGCTCCAGCGGCGCGCGCCAAAACAGGCCGCTGTCTACCTGGATTTGCTTCATGGAGAGCCGGAGCGGCCCGCGAGCGTGCTCTATGAGAAACACGGCGCAACTGCACAAGTCCTGGCGCAATTGGAGAAGAAAGGGCTTATACGGCGCGTGACGCGAGAACTCTACCGTGCGCCGGAGTTGTCACACGACGGGCGCGCCTCCGCGAAGCACGCGCTGAATGCTGATCAACAGGCGGCTTATGCCGAGATTATAGCCGCGCTCGAACAGCGCACGTTTCAAACATTTCTCCTCAAGGGAATCACAGGGTCGGGCAAGACCGAAGTGTACCTCCAAGCCATCGAACGCGCACTGGCAGTGGGACGCGACGCCATCATTCTCGTCCCGGAGATATCGTTGACGCCGCAGACCGTGGGACGCTTTTATGCGCGCTTTCAGCAGAACATTGCTGTCTTGCACAGCGCGCTGAGCATGGGCGAACGCTATGATGAATGGCGTCGTGCATTGCGCGGCGAAGTGCGGATTGTCGTGGGCGCGCGCTCCGCGATTTTTGCGCCCCTGCCCGACGTGGGCATCATTGTTGTTGACGAGGAGCACGACAATTCCTACAAGCAAAACGAAACGCCACGTTATCACGCCCGCGACGTGGCCATCATGCGCGCCCGCGACAACAACGCCGTATGCCTGCTCGGCTCCGCGACGCCCTCTATCGAGTCGTACTACAACACGACCAACGGGAAGTCGAAGCGTTTGGAGTTGAAACGCCGCGCCACGGCGGCGAGTCTGCCAGAAGTCAAGATTGTTGATATGCGCATAGAGACGAAGGAGGCGAGCGGGCAGATCATTCTCAGCCGTGTGCTCGAGGAAGCCGTGCGGCAACGGGTAAGTGCGGGCGAGCAAGTCATCCTGTTGCTGAACCGGCGGGGTTTTTCACCCTTCGTGTTGTGCCCGCACTGCGGCTGGGTGGCCTCGTGCGAGAACTGCCAAGTCAGCCTCACTTACCACAGTCACGGGGCCGTGTTGAAATGCCACTATTGCCGTGCGCAACACCCGCGGCCGGAAGTCTGTGGCGAGTGCAACTTTAATCCGCTCATCTACCTGGGCACGGGCACACAACGCGCGGAAGACTATCTCATGCGGACCTTCGCCGAGGCGCGCATTGAACGGATGGACGCGGATACGACCTCCAGCAAGGGCGCGCACGCGAAAATACTCGGACGCTTTGCCGCCGGTGAAATTGACATTCTTATCGGCACCCAGATGCTGGCGAAGGGTCACGACTATCCTGGCGTCACCTTGGTGGGCGTCATCAACGCGGACACGGGGCTGGCCATGCCGGATTTCCGCGCGGCGGAAAACACGTTTCAATTGCTCACCCAGGTGGCGGGGCGCGCGGGGCGGGGTGATCGGCCCGGCGAGGTCTTTATACAGACCTATCGCCCGCGGCACTACGCCATCCAGGCCGCGGCCCAGCAGGACTACGCGGCGTTTTATGCACAGGAGATTTACTTCCGGGAAAATGCGAGCTATCCGCCATTCCGGCGTATGGCGCATTTTCTCTTGGAGAGTCTCGACCCCGAGGCGGCGGAACGGAATGCCATGCTCCTGCGGCGCATCGTGCGCGAAATGATCGAAGCCCTGCATTTTGACGGCGTGGAAGTGTTGGGGCCGTCGCCCAGCGTCCTGCGCAGGATCAACAAAAAGTATCGCTGGAACCTCGGGCTGCTCTCGCGCAGCGCGCAGCGCCTCAACACCCTCACGCGCGCCACACGCGAAGGATTTCAGACGGCAGCCAAGACATCAAAAGTTCAATTGAAAATTGATCTGGACCCTTACGGTACTTTCTGAGCCAAGCGACTGGGCCGGTGCGCCGTGCACCTTGCCCGCAACCGGGACATCCATTATTCTGGCGATGGTACCCAACGATGAAAGGGATTCACAAGCATGCGTAACGCCGCCCACCCCTCCAATCCGTCTCTGCTCTTGCCCCTGATGTTCTTACTGGCTTTTCTGGCCCCGCTCCAAGCGAGCGCCGGCCATGCCGTCGTCCATGACTGGCCCAATCTCCCAGAGAGCCTCATTCTGGGCCAGGTCACGGGCGTCGGCGTGGACGGCGACGACAACGTGTTTCTGTTCCGGCGCGCGGACCGCATGTTGCGGCCGGGAAAAGGCGACGACGATTTGGGAGCGGCACTCTTTCTAAGCACCTTTCGCCAGACCCAGCCGGGCGAAAAAATTCTGCACGATTGTGTGCTCAAACTGGACGGCCAATCCGGAGGACTGCGCGATGCCTGGGGCAGCCACATGTACTTGTTTCCACACGGTCTCACGGTAGATGCGGCGAATAACGTCTGGCTCACCGACACACAGTTGCACCAGGTCTTCAAGTGTGACCGCGAGGGCAACGTGCTCATGACACTGGGAGAGGAGGGAAAGCCCGGTGCGGACGGTACACATTTCAACGCGCCCACCGACGTGGCGGTGGCTGCGGACGGTACTTTCTACGTGGCGGACGGCTACGGCAACAGCCGCGTCGCGAAGTTCGACAAGGAGGGGAAGTATCTCCTCGAGTGGGGAAGCCCGGGCGGCGGCCCCGGCCAGTTCAGCAATCCGCACGGGATTTCACTCGACAGTATCGGCAACGTCTATGTGGCGGACCGCTACAATGCGCGCATCCAGGTTTTCGATGCCGCCGGCAAGTTCCTTGCGGAATGGAAAAGTGAGGAATTGGGACGTCCCTGGAGTATTTGTATTAGAAATGAGAGTGCGTACATCGTGGACGGCGGTGACCAGGACCCGAAAACCGCCCCCCGCAGCCGCCTGATTGTCTGCGACCTCACCGGAAAGGTCCTCGAAAAATGGGGACAATACGGCAACCGCGACGGCCAAATGGTCTTTCCGCACGATCTCGCCGTCGATTCTCAGGGAAACATCTATGCCGGCGAGGTGCACTACGGCATGCGGATCCAGAAATTTATTCCATCAAACCAAGGGGAATGAAGCCTTTGACATGAAAGGTGAAGCGGTCGCATTATTCGATCCCTGTGTCATCGTTTACATGAAACAGGAGGATCGGGAAGCGAAAAGCCCTGCTTTTCTGAAACATACGCCCAAAAAGGATATTGGCCGTATCTGCAGTTCCGCAACAAATAAGAGCAAGAGCACTTGGCGGAAGCGCGCCAACTTCTGAGGCCCATTCACTCCTTCTATAACCGCTGCACCCCAACCCCCCCGCCGACTTCGAGGCACGCGCCGGTGGCGTAGTCGAGGTAACCGGTGGCGAGGGCGGCGCAGGCTTTGCCAATGTCTTCCGGTGTTCCCCAGCGTTTTTGCAGGAGCAGGCCCCCGGCGATGAGGCGGTCGTATTTCTCCTGGACGGCGGCGGTCATGTCGGTGGCAATGATTCCCGGCCGCACTTCGTACACGTTGATACCGTGCTCGGCGAGCCGCACCGCGAAATTCTGTGCGGTCATGCTGAGTCCCGCTTTGCTCACGCAGTACTCGGCGCGATTGGGACTGGCGGTGTTGGCCGAAATGCTGGTGATGAAGATGATGCAGGGACGGGTGTGCGCCTTTTCGACGGGCTGTTGCACCATCTGGCGGGCAACGCGTTGCGTAAAGAAGAAGGGGCCGCGCAAGTTGATGCCCATCACGCGGTCATAGCTGGCCGCTGTGGTCTCAAGGAGATCCAATCGCTGCTCCGGCGCGACCCCCGCATTATTCACCAGCACGTCAACACGCCCGTAAGCACTCAATACAGTGTCAAGGATTGCTTCATGGCACTCCACGTCCGCGATATTCCCCACAACGGGCACAAAGCTCCGTCCCATCTCCTCCACCCGGGCCTTCACCTCGTACAAGCCCTTTTCCGCATTCCCGGGATCTATTTGCGTGGCCGCACCCGCAATGTCGAAGCCATGCCGCGCCAATTCGATGGCAATCCCACGCCCTATCCCGCGGCTCGCGCCGGTCACTAGCGCGGTCCCTTTGACAGTCTCTTGCATTCATTCCTCCTTCTCTCCTGGCTAGGAACGGCCACTGCGGGTGCGCTCGCCTTCCCGAGGACAGATTGTTTCGTGCCCAGAGCATGTTGTCGCCACCAATGAATATGCTATAGTTTTGGCCTGTTATGGAAATTTCCTAGCCATCCTGTCGAGGGGAGAGTTATGCCTGAATCGTGGATGCTGGTTAAACCGCGCTTTGTTCCGCCATTGGATGAGGGGTTCCGGCCAGCGGTGCTCGCCAATAATGCCTTTCGTGCGGAAGTCGAAGCGTCGGGCCAGGGCGTGCCGCTGGTGCTGGCGCTCGAGCGGAGCGATGGCTCCGTCTCGCGCTATCAGACCTACGTGTTGCCGGATTCGCATAACTTGGCGCGCGCCAACAACTTCTATGCCGAGCGCCTGTTGAAGTTCCTCTTGTGGCAGCGCGGTGGTTGCAACGTATATGTCGCCGGTTCGCCCAGCGTTGCCGAGTATCTGCGCCACTGCTATCAGCCCGACGGATTGCGCGCCTTCGACTACAAGTTCATGGGTGAGGACGTCTACGAGCAGCCCTTTACGGTCGTGGCCTGTGAGATGGAGGAGGTCCCGGCAGAAAAAGAGACTTCCCAACCATTGGGCCGGCATCTGGAAGGGTGTCGCATCGGTTTTGATTTGGGCGCGTCGGATCGCAAGGTGTCGGCGGTGATCGACGGGAAGGATGTCTACACCGAAGAAGTCGTGTGGGAACCGCGCAAGCATTCAGATCCCAACTACCACTATACGGAAATCATGACGGCCCTCAAGACGGCCGCGTCGAAAATGCCCCGCGTCGACGCGATTGGTGGCAGCTCCGCCGGCGTCTACATCAACAACCGCGCAATGGTCGCCTCGCTGTTTCGCGCCATTCCCAAGGAGCGGTTTCACGAAGTCCGTGAAATGTTCAACCGGATTGGCCGGGAATTGGGCGTGCCGCTCGTGGTGGTCAATGACGGAGAAGTCACCGCGCTGGCGGGTTCCATGTCGCTCGAAGACAACGGCGTGCTGGGCATCGCGCTGGGCTCCAGCGAGGCGGGCGGCTATGTGAACATGGAAGGCAATATCACCGGATGGCTGAATGAACTCGCCTTCACGCCCGTCGACTACAGCCCCGCCGCGCCAACGGAGGAATGGTCGGGTGACCGCGGCGTGGGCGCCCTATACTTTTCCCAGCAATGTGTTTTCCGTCTCGCGCCGAAAGCCGGGATCGAGATTCCAGGCACTGTCACCGATGCAGACAAGCTGAAACTGGTGCAGGAAAAACTGGAGTCCGGGCACCAGGGCGCGTTGAAGATTTGGCAGTCCATCGGCATGTACATGGGCTATGCTATTGCCCACTATGCGGATTTCTACACGCTCAAACACATTCTCATCCTGGGGCGTTGCACCTCGGGCAGTGGCGGCCACCTGATTCTCGATGGCGCCAATGAAGTGCTTCACACGGAATTCCCGGAATTGGCGGACCGCGTCAACATTCAGCTTCCAGACGAAAAGAGCCGCCGCGTTGGGCAGTCAATTGCCGCGGCGAGTCTTCCAGAAATCTAAAGATTAGAATTGGGCCGCGTGCGCGTAGGAAGGCCCGCGGCGCGGCCGGAAAAGACAAGGGGACAGATGATGCATTTCCACAGAAGCACCGCGGAGCTTTTCATTCCCGATGGCAGGCCGGAAGCGGAGGCGCTTTCGCGCACCACGCATCTGGCCATTGGCGCACACCAGGACGACCTCGAGATTATGGCCTACGACGGCATCGTGCGCTGCTATCAATTGCCGGACAAGTGGTTTACAGGGGTCGTGATGACTAACGGCAGCGGGTCCGCGCGCACCGGCGTTTACGCGCACTACACCGACGAGCAAATGGTGCAAATCCGGCGCATCGAGCAAAAGAAAGCCGCAGCCATTGGCGATTTCGCGGCGCAGTTTCTGCTCGACTACACGAGCAGCGCGATCAAGGACGCGGGCAACGAACAGCCGCTCGAGGATCTGAAGACCATTCTGCAGGCGACGCATCCCGAAATCGTCTACACACACAACCTGGCGGACAAGCACGACACGCACGTTGGCGTTACCTTGAAGACCATCGCCGCGCTGCGCTCCCTGCCCGCGGACACCCGCCCCGACCGCGTGTTTGGCTGCGAAGTGTGGCGCGATCTTGACTGGATGGTGGACAGTGACAAGATCGCCTTTGACGTCTCTGAACGCGAAAACCTGCAGATGGCCCTGCTGGGCGTGTTTGACAGCCAGATCGCTGGCGGCAAACGCTATGACCTCGCAACCCTCGGGCGGCGCCGCGCCCACGCCACCTATTTCGAGTCCCACGGCGTTGACGTCACCACGGGCACCACCTTCGCAATGGAACTGACCCCGCTGATCGAAGACGATTCCCTGGATCCACTGGTGTTTGTGCAGGAGAAGATGCAACACTTCTACGACGACGTGACGCAACGGGTCAGCAAACTTCTGCCGCGCTAACGGTGGGCCGGTGGACTTCAATTCCAATCGGACCGATCAGTCTGATCCGACCGATCAGTCCGATTAGCTGTGGGCACTCCAGGAAAGCGGCAAATCCGGCTCCTCAGCGCCGCCGGCGCAATATCGACCGCCGCGGGGCCGTGGGACGGAATCCCGGAGGATGCCACGTGCTGAGGACCGGTGGGGCGCCTTCGTATTCCTTGCGCGGCAGGTTTCTACCCACGGCCCGTTCAATGCCGGCCAACGCCTGATGTTCCGTCGGCGTCACAAAAGTCCAGGCATCCCCTTCCTTGGCGGCACGCGCCGTGCGGCCGATGCGGTGGATGTAATCGTCGGGATTCAGTGGGATGTCATAATTGATGACGTGCGAAATATCTTCGATGTCCAGCCCACGTGCCGCCACGTCTGTCGCCACCAGAATCTGATACTTCCCGCTGCGGAACCCCTCCAGCGCCTTGACCCGAAGCTGCTGCGTGAGATCCCCATGGATCGCCGCGGCTTTGTAACCCGTCTTCTTCAGGAATTTGGCGAGCCGGTCGGTCCGGTCCTTCGTGCGCAGAAAAATGATGGCGCTGTCGATATGCTCGTCCCGGAAAATGTTCAGTAATACCCTGGATTTTTCTTCGGGCCGCACCGGAATCAATAGTTGCCTGACCGTTTCCACAGGCTTGGCGACAATTCCGACCTCGATCCGCTCCGGGTCCCGCATCATGCGGCTGGTCAGCACCTGCAATTCCGGCGCAAAGGTCGCGGAGAACATCATCGTCTGCCGGTCCACGGGCAATTTGGCCAGAATCCGTTGAATGTCCGGCAGAAAGCCCATGTCGAGCATGCGGTCCGCTTCATCGAAGATCAGCACCTCCAAATCCGCAAAACGCACATTCCCACGGCCCATGTGATCGAGCAGGCGCCCCGGCGTCGCCACGATAATGTCCGCGCCCTTCTTAAGTTGGTTGATTTGCGTGCCGAAGCCGACACCCCCGTAGACGAGTGCCGCGTGCAGGTGAAGCGCTTTTGCCAGGTCGCGCATGACCGCGTCCACCTGGATGGCCAGCTCGCGTGTGGGTACCAGAACGAGCAACCGATTACGCCGGTTCGTTTCCCGCGCCAGTCGCGTCAGAATGGGCAGGGAATACGCCAGCGTCTTGCCACTGCCCGTCTGCGCCGTCACAATCACATCTCTGCCCGCCAAAGCCAGCGGTATCGCCCGCTCCTGAACGGCCGTGGGAATAACGATACTCTGCGCGTGCAATACGCGCAGGCAGCGGGGATCTAACTCAAAATCATCGAAAGTCATTGCGTCGCGCGGGTTCCTTTCACCTCGGCCACCGCATAGTATAGACGAACGCTTGGCAACAGAGCGAACGAGGGGAAAGGCAAGGCGCTTCCCTCTCCTTTCCCTCCTGGTTGTCCCCCCTGGCGCCTTTGTGCATTCAGTCCATCCAGTCCATTCGGTCCAGTCCACAACTTCTTCTAATGCGGGAACCTCTCTGGAAATCCTGTGTTTAAGAAGGCGAAATCTGGCGTGGTGACAGATTTCTCCTGAACCGATAGGAGTTTCTCTGATGGCAACCCTTCGGCCACTTCAGCCATCGGCGTGGGGACAGGCGCACGCGCGCCACCTGTTGAACCGTGCGGGTTTTGGCGTGTCCCAGGCGCTGGTGGAACTGCTGGCGGACCTCGGTCCGGAAGACGCCGTCCACTATCTTGTGGACTATGAGCGTCAGGAGTCCGCAGTGGAAGCGCCGGATTTCCTGCTGCCACCCCAGCAACTTCAGTCACAACGGCGTGAATATGCGGGAGCATCGGAAGAAGAGCGCCGGAAACTTCGACAGCAGTTGCAGCGGGAAGAGCGGGAGAATATTCAACAACTGAAGGAATGGTGGCTGGCGCGCATGGTCCACACGCCGCGCCCGCTCGAGGAAAAGCTGACGCTCTTTTGGCACGGCCATTTTGCCACTTCATCGCAGAAGGTGCGGTCGTCGTACCACACCTATCAATTGAACCGTCTATTTCGCGAGCAGGCCTCCGGGAATTTCAAGCAACTCACGGCCACGGTGGGGCAGTCCGCGGCGATGTTGAATTATCTCGACAACGCACGCAGCACGAAGGAGGATCCCAACGAAAACTGGGCCCGCGAGCTAATGGAGTTGTTCACGCTTGGCCAGGGTCAGTACAGCGAGGATGACATCAAGGAATCCGCGCGCGCGTTCACTGGTTGGTCGCATGACATGCAGGAATTCACGTACCGGATCGAAAACCACGATTTCGGCGAGAAAACCTTTATGGGACGCTCCGGTCCGCTGGATGGGTGGGACGTTCTCGACATCATTTTCGAACAACCCGCGGCATCAACCTTCATTGCGGGAAAACTGTGGAGATACCTTGCCCATGAGCAAGCGGTTCCTGCCCTGACTTATGAGCTGGGGCACGTGCTTCGCCACAATGGTTTCGAGTTGAAACCGATGCTGACCACGCTGTTTCTCAGCGAGGCGTTTTACGCGCCGGAGGTGATGGGGGGCCAGATAAAGAGCCCGGTCCAACTGCTGGTGCAACTTTGCGACGATCTGGGACTGGAAAACATACCCTATGAACAGATGGCACGCGCCACCGCCGCCCTGGGGCAGGATTTGTTCTACCCACCCAATGTAAAAGGCTGGGACGGTAATCGCGCCTGGATCAATGCGAACACGCTGCTCCAACGCTATAACTTGCCGCCGCGCCTGGCCATGGCGTCACTGGCACCGGCGCGCCAGGAAATGCTGGAAACCTCGCAGGCGATGATGGCACCTGGGACCGATCCTGAACTGGCCCCCAGGAACCGCAATCGTGCCCAGTCCACCAGGGGTGCCGGTCGTGGGCGCCCAAACAGCCGGGCCGTCAAGGAACTATTGCAACAACAACGCGAACAGGTCGCGGAGAAGTTGCGTCTAATGCCTCGCGCGGAGAGGCGCACGAAGATTCGCGTCTTGAAACAAGGCACGCCGGAACAGCGCGCGGAGATGTTGCGCGCATTGGGCATCCGGCCGCTGCCCTGGCAGGAAGGCGCCATGGAGATCTTTGCGGAACTCAATTTCGACACCGGCCGCGAGTGTATCGCCGCCCTCGAAGGACGATTTCTGGTGCGACCGCTGAACGATGACCAGCGCCGGATACTTCAGGAGGCGTTGGGTATTACTGAACCAAGTGCCCGGCTGCGCCTCGCGGAGGTTCCCGTGGATCGCCGCCGCGCCGCGCTCCATTTGATCACCAGCCTTGCGGAGTACCAGTTGTGCTAATGCCAAATGCGGCACATCGGCACCGGCCGAAGAGAAGGAGTTGGACATGTCAATGACCCGGCGCAATTTTCTGCAGACCGCCGCGCTGTTTTCCGCCGCTGGACTCGCACCCCGCTTCCTCACGCAATCTGTCGCGGCCGAAGAAACCATCGCAGGCTTCAAAGACGATCGCATTCTCGTGGTCGTGCAGTTGGGCGGTGGCAACGATGGCCTCAACACCGTCGTCCCCTACAACAACGACACCTACTACCGCCTCCGGCCGGCGCTCGGACTGCGCGACCGGCTGCTCACCATCAACGACGAGCTCGCCCTAAATCCAAGTCTAGCACCCTTGATGCGTCTCTACGATGACGCAAAGGTGTCCATCATTGAAGGGGTCGGCTATCCCAATCCCGACCGCTCCCATTTCCGCTCGATGGAGATCTGGCACACGGCCACCGGCAGCGAGGAGTTCGAGGGCCGCGGATGGCTTGGGCGCTACTTCGACAACACCTGCAACGGAAGCGCACGCCCCCACGCCGGCGTCGCTATCGGCAACGAACGGCCTCAGGCCTTTGAAGGCGAGCGCGGTTTTGGCATTGCGACGGACAACCCCGCGCGTTTCGGGTGGATAGCGGGGAACGGCCCCGACAATGAAGTCGCCTTCAACCAACTAAACCGCGAAGCCACCTCCGACTCCCATACACTCGATTTCTTGCGGCATACCACCACCAACGCCGTCTTGAGCAGCAAAGAAGTCCAGCAGGCCGCCGAGCGCGGTAAAGTGGGACCGGTTGCCCGCGGCCGGACCTTCAATCAACTGGATGTGGTGGCCGGGCTGATACGGGGCGGCCTCCAGACGCGCATCTACTACGTTTCGACCAGTGGCTTTGACACGCACGCCAATCAACTCGGGCAGCAGGACCGGCTGCTGGGGCAGTTTGCCGAGGCAGTCGCCCGCTTTCAGGATCAGCTCGAAAAAGATGGCGCCGCGGACCGCGTGCTCACCTTGGTCTTTTCCGAATTCGGGCGGCGCGTCCACGAAAACGCCAGCGGCGGCACGGACCACGGCACCGCGGCGCCCATGTTCCTGGTGGGCCGCAACGTAAAAGCTGGAATCCATGGCTCCCCGCCCGACTTGGACAACCTGGACGAGGGCGATTTGCGCC
>JACPGD010000028.1:0-1376 GCA_016182645.1 Candidatus Hydrogenedentota bacterium
TCTTGAGTTCAACCTTGGTCAGGAGACCGTTGGTATACGAAAGGACATAGTGCTGCAAGTCGCCCGCGGGGCCGGAGACCTTGGTCAGTTTGCCCGCGGCCACGTCCTGACTGTCGTAGGTCAAGGTAATGTCGTTGCCGCTGGAATCGAGCATGGATTCGAGGCGGGCGTAGCGGTTGGCGTCGGTGGTGGGCACGGAGAACTGGTAGATGACACTTTCCTGAATCGTGAGGGTGTAGGTGCCGTCCTGGTTGCGCGTGAGCAGATCACGGGCCGAGGCGGTCGAGCCGTCGTCATCGCGCTCATAATCACTCGTTGTGCCGATTCGGTTGAAACGCCGGACGCTACCGGAGGCGTCGATCCACAGGACATAGGACGGCGGCGTGCCCGTGCTGGTCTGGAGAAACATGTTGTAATTGTGCGTCCAGCCCTTGCCCAGTTTCTGCCAGGGCTTAGTGGTATCGTTGAATTCGCCGCGGTTGAAGCCTTTGCTGTTGCGGTAGGTGCGGGTGAAGTGCAGTCTGAGCGCGCCATCAACGGGGAGTTGGAGATCGGTTTCCGTGAAGCGCAGCGAGGTATCGAAGGCGTTGATCGCGGGATGGACGCCGGGGCTGGAGACGCCCGTGTTACAAAGCAGTGCACCGGGCGTTCCGGGGAGCAATGCAGGCGGCAGAACCGGTGGCGCGGGAGGGATGCCCCCCATGCCCCAAGGCGTGATCGAGGCGTCATGGAGGCCGCCGCAGGCGGGGTCGCCGGAGCCGGAGTCGCATTCCTGGTCCGGATCGGGACCGCCATAGCCGTCAGCGCCCTTGAGGGAGTCGAGCAGGGCCGCGGGGACGGCGGCCAGCGCGGGGCCGGGCTGCGCGACCAAGGCCACGCCAGACCAGCGGGCAGAGAGGACGGCCTCGTGCTGTTCGGAAGTGCGTCCGTCGTCGGAGATGCTCATCATCCCGTCCTGGGCGCTCTCCACGAGCAGGAAATGGTCGCCGTCGACATAGGCGATGAAGGGCGGGTTGAGGTCATCGAAACGGGTCGCCTCGACGGCCGTGAGCGGGAGGCCCTTTTGTTTCGCGGCGGCGAGGAGACCGGCGACACTCGTGCCAGTGGCGGTCGTGCCGGCGAGTTGGGCGATCTCTTCGACCGTGGCGGGGGTGCCGGACAATTCGAGCATCCGTTGCAACGCTCTTGGGCCGCAGAGGGAAGGAACCACGGAGGGCACGGAGGGTTGCGGATTGGGGGTTGCGGATTGTGAGAACGTTTGAACGTTTGAACGTGGGAACGTGGGAGATTGCAGGTTAGGGGGAGCGGGAGATTGCGGATTGGGGGTTGCGGACTGTGAGAACGTGTGAATGTTTGAACGTGGGAACGTGGGAGAT
>JACPGD010000028.1:1410-18619 GCA_016182645.1 Candidatus Hydrogenedentota bacterium
GATTGGGGGTTGCGGATTGTGCGAACGTTTGAACGTTTGAACGTGGGGACGTGGGAGATTGCGGATTGGGGAACGAAGTGGCGAGCATGGAGGAGGTTGATTCGGCGAGTTGCTCGCCTTGGCCGGGGGGGCGGCGGTCGGCGACGGGTTGGACGGCGGCGAGGTTGGTGGAGATATACGTGAGCGTGTCGGCGGCGGCGTTGGCTTCGGGGGTTTCGGGGAAGCGCTGGAGGATTTGCTCGAAGATGAGCGTGGCGCCGTCGTAGTCGCCGGCGCGCAGGTAGATGCCGCCGAGTTCGCGCAGGGCGCGGCGGGTCTGGTTGCCGTTGGGGTATTTCTCGACGAAGACCCAAAAGGCGTCGCTGGCGCCTTCGAGGCTGTACTTGTTCATGGCCTGCAAGACGCGGGCGCGGGTAAATTCGAGGCGCTCCTTGTCCACTTGGGGATAGGTGTAGGGCAGGACGGTGTCGATGGCCGTCAGCGCTTCATCGTTGCGGTCGAGGTACATATAATTGACGGCGGCGAAGAAGCCGATCAGGCCCTTGAGCCACGGGGCGACGTCGTTGCGGGCGCAGAGCTCGGGCAGCGCAATTTCGCCCGCCGCCTGGACCGCTTCCGCCCGGTGCAGCAGCGCCTGGGCCGTCCGGCTGAAATGGCGCAGATAATGGACGCCCAGAACCCCGTGGCCCACCAAGCGCTGAATCGGAGAGGACGCGGATTCGAGCACAGTTTCCAATTCCGTCATGGCCTCGATGTGCGCTTGCGGAGAAATGGCGTGGGCGGTCTGGAGCCAATATTCGACGGAAGAAATCTGATAGAGGCTGTCCAGCTCTTCCAACGTGAAGCGCCTTGCGGTCTCGAGCGCTCGGCCTCGCAGATGATTGATCGTCTGCTGCACCTGCGCGTCCGCCGGGGCGTCCGTGGCTTCTCTGGTCTCCCCGCCCACCGCTTCTTCCAGCGCGGTGTTGTAGAAACTCATCAGGGCGTGTTTGGCGTCGGCGTTGAGGGTTTCCCAAGCCGGGATGCGCGCTTCCAGGGCCTGCATTTGGGTTTCCGTAAGTGTCCCCTGTCCATACGCCGAACCGATGGCCGTGAACTCGCGCTCGGCTTCGTCGGCCTCGCGCGTGCCGCTGTAATTCCGCGTGACGGCGAAGAAGCCTTCGCCCGCCGCGGCCCAATCGCCCGATGACTTGCTCTGCGTGGCTGCGTCCATGGCGGCGGTGGCGGCGGCGCCGCCGGAGGCTTGCTCGACGGCGGGCGCGATAGCTGATTCAGCGTATTGGGCGGGAACGATGGCCTGGAATTTGGCTTCGGGGTCGGGGAGGAAACTGCGCAGGTACTGGATGAACTCGCGCTTGTAGGGGACGCGCTGGGGCTGCGCCAAGGCGCTCACACCTCCCCCGCCTTCAGGCGGCACCAGCGCCAGCACGGGCGCGGTTACTGGTGGCGGGATCGTACCCCCCCCCCCCGCGGCATACACGCCGGGCGAGAGCATGGAAAGGGCGGTGAAGAGACAGGTGGCTTGGGTGGCGAGTGAGTACGAAGGCGCTTTCATAGGACCCCCTGTTCCCCGTTGTTTCTCCTTCCGAGGAATCTGTAACAAGGGATATCATAGATTATGCTGCTTGTCAAGGACTTTTTTCTGTACAAGGTATAACTTCATTAAACTCGTACAAATTAATGATTTAGCGAAAACATGTATTGTTAATCTAATTATCCTAAAAACGGAAGTCCAATCGCAGATGACGCCGATATACGCAGATGAAAATGGCAGTATCATCTTGAAAAAGCATGAGTTGACGAGATTATTTGTGGATCGGAATTCAATCCAGTGTTTCACCCGGATGGTTTCAACCGACCAGACAAAAAAGTCCATGCACATCTGCGAAAATCTGCGTAATCTGCGATTCAACTGCTTTTTCTAGGATTATGATGTGGGTGATAAGCCAGTGGAATGATTTCAAAAGTGATGTTTGAAGAAGTCGCAGAGTTCGATCTCATCACCGTTGGCGCGCACAAAAACTTCCATCCAAGTGATGCGACTAATCAGCACACATTCATAGCGACTGTATTCCGCATCGGCTTCGGTCAACCCGTTCAAGGCGTCTTGCTCGAATGCTCGCCGTGAATCCGCCGCAGTTGGCCGCAGGCGGCGTCGATGTCTTGTCCTTTTTCCTGGCGGAGGGTGGCGGTGATGCCGCGCTTGATGAGGGCGTCGCGGAAAGCTTCGCAACGGGCGCGGCTGGGCGGGCTGTAGGGCAGGCCGTGGACTGGGTTCCAGGGGATGAGGTTGACCGTGGCCTTGAGGCCGCCCATGAAGGCCGCGAGTTCTTCGGCGTCTTGGAGCGAGTCGTTCACGTCCTGGAGCAGGGTCCACTCGAACGTGATCTGGCGGCCCGTGCGGCCGACGTAGTGGTCAATGGCCTCGCGCAGCCGCTCGATGGGGTACTTGCGGTTGAGCGGCACGAGCTTTGAGCGCAACTCGTTGTTGGCGGCGTGCATCGACACGCTGAGGCGCACCTGCCAGTCCTCGTCGGCAAAGCGTTCGATGCCCTTAGCATCCCCGGCAGTGGAGACAGTGATTTTGCGGGCGCCGATGCCGAGACCCTCGGGGGCCATGAGCAAGTGGATGCTCTTGATGACGGCGTCGTAATTGCGGAACGGCTCGCCCATGCCCATGAACACAATATTGGGCGTGCGGCCGTCCAGCGGCTCGGATTGCAGCAGGTAAAGTGCCTGCTCGACAATCTCCGCGGGAGTGAGGTTGCGCTTGTACCCCGCGAGGCCCGTGGCACAAAAGTCGCACTTAAGCGGGCAGCCGACTTGGGAAGACAAACACAGCGTCACGCGATCGCGGTCGCGGATCAGGACGCTTTCGACCGTCTCCTCGTCCGGGAGCCGCAACAGGGCCTTGCGCGTGCCCGTGCGGGGAGACTCCTGCATCTCGACGAGTTCCAATTGGGCGGCGACACACTGTTCCTGCAATGTGGCGCGCACCGCCTTGGGCAGGTCGCTCATGCGCTCGAAATCAAAGATCTTCTTGGCGTGAAGCCAGCGAAAGATCTGCTTGCCCTGGTAGGGGGCCAAGTTCAGGGTGGCGCTGATTTCCTCGGGCAGCATGCCCGTCAGGGCCAGTTTTTCGGTATCAACTTCCATCGTAGGGGTCACGTTCCACGTGATTCTGGCGGCGCAACCTGTCCAATTGGGCCGTGAGATTAAAGAGTTGTTGGTCGATCGGTGTATTGAACGATACAGAGCCGAGGAAAAATTTCATGAAGGCCTGCTCTTGGGGAAACTCGACGGCCAGCTCCATGGGGCAGATGATCCCGTCCTGTTCACGGTGGGCGCCAAAGACGGACGATACGATGATAGCGCCCTTGGAGCGAAGTTCACTCGAGCGCAGCACCCAGCGGCCCTGCACTTTAATCACCTCGATGCTTCGCTCGAGGGCCATCCCTCCCCCACTCTTGGTTTGGCCCAGACCCGCCGGAAAAGTCAGCCTGAGTGTGGCGTCCTGCTCCTCGACGACAATGCTTCGCGGGTCAAGTTGCGTCCAGTTTTCCAGCGCGAAGAGTTCGGCCACGACGTCAGCCGGGGTGGCTTCCGGGGCGCTGGCCGCGAAGGACTGGCCGGGGCCGCGATAGTAGAATTCATGTTCGACGGGGAGATCGAGCAGGAAAGACCCCTCCGCCACGGTGACCCGGGCATATTGCTTTCCGCCGAATTTGCGTCCGATAAGATGCAGCCGGTCCGGCTGGACGTAGTACAAGGTGCTCAGCGGCATGACCTGCTTCGCTTCGAGACCCGGGGCTTGAATAATCATGCGTACATTACGAGCTTCGAGCGTCTCGATGCGGGCAGTGTTTTCCGCAAGATCGGTCAGAATGCTGGAGAGCGGCGTGCTTTTGATGGGTGTGGGCGCCGGAGCGCGTTCCGCACGGTGCGCGCACGCAGCGAACAAAAGAAGACATGAAGCGGCAGCGAGGAGTCTTTGCATAACCTTAGGTGGGGATAAGAGTTGAAAACAGGGGGAAGCTGTGCTACTATGCACTGCTTTCGTGGAGTATACCACGCCTGACGGTAGAAAACCCAAGAACAGCCCGGAGAGAGTCATGTCCAGAATTTGCGAATACAGCGGAAAACGTCCGCGCGTTGGCAATCGCGTCGTGCGCCGTGGTAAGGCAAAACGCGAAGGCGGTGTCGGCCAGAAAGTTACGGGCATTAGCCGCCGCCAGTGGAAACCGAACCTGCAGACGATCCGCATCGTCGATGAACAGGGGCGGGTCAAGAGGATCAAGGTGTGCGCCCGCTACATTAAGGCCGGAAAGTTCACCAAGGCGCCGCGCGGTTTGGCCAAGAAATCGGCCTGAGCGGCGGCAATTCGAGAAAAGAGAGCCGTCTGATTCCCTGGGTTCGGTTTGATCCCGGGGATTTCCTTTTGGGGGACAAGGGACGTAAAGGACTCAAAAGACCAAAAGGACAGACTTGGAGGCGCCACGCTGATCAGACGAATCGGTCGGATCGGACAGATCGGACGGGTCCAGCTTCAAGCGTGATCGCTTGAAGGCGTCACGTCTCCGAGGCGGGGTCTACTGAGTGGTTGGGGGCGCTGCTTCCGTGGGCGGGGCAGGTGTTGCCACCGGGGCCGCTTCCTCCTGGGGAAGGCCCGCGTAATTGGGTACCAGTGGCACGAGATCGTCGTCGAACTCGATCTTAAGGCCGGCTTCCAAGGCTGCTTCCGTGACTGCGGTGATCACGTTGTCCGGTGCGCGTGGATGGCGGCGAATGACAATCAACACGCCGGGCGGGGCTGTCTTGAAGGCCTCCTGGAGGTCCTCGAGCGTCACTTGCTGGCCCTCGGAATGCATGTTGCCGTTCTCGCCGATCGAAATGCCCAGTTCGTTGGCGCCATGGGACGCGCTATCCGCCAGCCGTCCCCAGAGATTCTTCTTGTTGTGGCGCAGATGGTCCGCGATTTCCTGCTCGGCATTGACCAGAATCTTGGCTTCTGGATCCGTGCCTGCCTCAACGATGGTCGTTGTCAGGAAGATGAGCAGCGTGCTGTTCTTGGATTCCCGGGATGGATTCCGGAACAGCCGCCCGACGACCGGCAAATCTCCCAGGAACGGGGTCTTTGAGACGGACTTCGCGGCGCGGTCACGGCGAAGCCCGCCGAGCACGATAGTATCGCCGGAATCGACACGCAATTCGGTCTGGGCGCGGCGCATGGTCTTTTCGGGGATCGTGCTTGTCTGGCCATTCGACAGGATATTGCGCAAGACGAACGTGCTGTCTTCAGCGTCGATCTCCAGAACAATGTTGTTTTTCTCGGAAATCCGCGGCAACACGGACAAGATCGTGCCCACGTCGATGAAATCGACCCGGTTCGTATTGTTAATGCTGTTGTTGGTGTTCGCAAAGCCGCCAAAAATGGTCGTGGAGGACACGTAGGGAACGCGGGTGGCATTCTCGAAGATGGCTTCTTCCCCGTCATTGACGGTGATGCGCGGGGAGGAGAGAATGGTGGCCTTGTTCTGTTTATCGAGATAGTCCAGCGTCACCGCCAGGTGATTGCCGCCGAAGCGGTCTATCACATTCTCGCCTTCGAGATTGGTCAGTATCGGGCGCGTGATGTTGCCCGCACTGTCAAGCTGCAAGGCGCCATAAAGCGGCACCGCGTACGGCAGTTGGCCAATGCTCACGGACTCCCCATCTCCCGTCGGCTCGGCCAGTTGACCGCCGCCGTCGCCACTGTGGATCACGATGGGCACCTGGCCATCAGAGCCAAAATAGGACCAGTTCACATTGAATTCACGCTCGATGTCGTTGCCGACTTCGACGATGAAGGCCTGGATGTGCACTTGGCGCCGCGGGATGTCCCAAGTGGAGATGAGCTTGTCAATTTCTTCCAGGCGGGAAGGCAGCCCCGTCACCGTAATCTGGTGCACGTCCTCATTCAAGATAATCTCGCCCATTTCATCCGGAATGTACGTTTCGAGTTGGTCGGCGACGAATTCCAGGTCCGCGTAGTTGACCACCCAAGTCTTCGTTTCCAGTTTTTGGTCCAGCGTCTTGACCAACGCATCCATTTGGTCGACACGTGCCGGCAGGTCAGTGACCACAACGGCATTGGAGCGCGGATCGACCTGAACCAGACCCCTCTCCGACATCATGGCCTCAAGATTCTCGGTAATGTCCTCGGCGTTGATGTTTTGAATCGGGATCGTGCGGGTTTCCACGGGCACGTCCAGCCGCTCGACGGCGGCCGCCATCTGCTCCAAGGCCGTCGGCGCATCCCAAATGAGAACCTGGCCGGTTCGCGGGTCGGAAACAAGCTTTCCATTGGCGGTGAGCATGGAGGACAAGACGGTTTCGATGTCGGCCAGATCGGCATGTTGCACGGTGAAGACGCGCTGTTGCAGCGGAACGTCGAGTTCCCCGACCATCTTCTGCATGTTTTCAATATTGTCCGCCGTGTCCCAGACATAGATGCGGCCCGTGCGCTGATCGGTGATCAGGCGGCCGGCCGGCGAGAGCACGGTGGCGAGGACGGATTCCACGTAGGGTATTTCAGCGTTCTGCACCTGAAACTCTTGTTCGACCAATTCGCCGAACTGTTCCTCCTGGACCTCGCGAAGGGACTTTACATACAGAATGTTCTTCGCTTCGTCGAATTCATAGAACAGGTCATACTCTTTCAGGATTTCGAGCGCCTGCTTGGGCTTCACTTGCTTCATGATAAAGAAACCCAAGCCCGTCTGCTGGACCTTGTCAGACACGATGACGTTCCAATCGGTGGACAGACTAATGGGCTGGAGGAATTCGCCCAATTGCATGGGACCGTCCAGGTCCATGGGCTCACCCACATCTGGCACTTCTGGATATTCGATATCGTGCTCGTAGGCGGGTTCGAAGGGGGCTTCGCCAATCACGGACACGGCGGCCGCACCGCGTTGTCCGGCCGCTGGGGCGGGTTTTCCTTTGCCTGGCGCGCCGGCCGCGCCCTGTTGTTCGCCGGCTTTTCCGCCCACCACGCTGGGGCCCGCTTCGCCCGGCGCTGCCCCTGCTTCCGCGGGACGCGTGCCTTGATCGATTACGGCCGGACCTTCTCCCGGCTGGGCGCCGGGTGCTTGTTCCGCGGGCTTCTCTTCCCCGTCCCGCTCGCGCAGGCGCTCGCCCGCCTGTTCACGGCGATCGCGAAGGCTCTCTCGTTCCCGGCCCGTCTGCCGATCTTGACCCAGCTCGCTCTCGCGCCCCAATTGGCCCTGTTGTTGGTTCTGCGGTTGTTGCCCTTGTGCGCCCAAACCGCCCAACCCGCTGAGGTCAATACCGGGCCGCTGGCGGGGAGAGGTGGGGGACTGACCTTGAGCACAGACCGGCAGCGCCAGACCAAGCACCAGCACCAATGCGCCCAAGCGCTTCAAGGCGCTGGGGCAACCCAGGAAATACCGCAGTTTCTCCTTCAGCATGTGGCCATCCATCGGTCTTGCAGCGTGCCGCCGCCCCTGTCCCCAAGGCAGACGGACTATAGCCCACCGTCCTGCCGGGATACAAGGCACGCACCTGCCGGTTGAGTTCAATTAATGCGCCGCTCGCGGGGGATCTTGTAGAGAATCTCCTTCTTGCCTTCTTTCCAGAAATACGAGAAGGTGACCGTTTTCTTGTCAAATTCCTTCACGGTGCAACCGCCAACGAGTCCACCCTGCTTCACGTAAGAGCCCTTGACGTTGCCGGGCCAGGCCATGAACACACTATTTCCCACCTGCCGCGTCGAAGCACGCACCCCCTGCAGCATCTTGGCGAGATCGGGTTGTTTCAATTCGACTTTCTTGACTTCCACTTTCTCCGGTGGCGGGGGCACGAGTTCTTTCCACAGGGCCGGTTTCGCATCGATAGCGCCCTGCCATGGCGTGAAGTCCCAGCCCTGGTCTTCCTCGACGCTGCCGGCGGGCGGCACATTGGCGATTTGGTCCGCGAGCCACTGGCGCTTGGGGGCGAGTGGATCGGCCAGGAAGCGCCAGCCCAGCAGTGCCGCGAGGGCGAACAGGAACGTGCTCGACGCTATATAGAAGATGCGATCCACAGGGGCTAACTCACACTCTTGGTCAGAATCCAGTTGTCGATGTATACACTCTGTCCCGCACCTTCCAAAGAGATGACGGGGAGACGCAGTTGTGTCTGTTCGCCGGCTTCGCCCGGCACGGTGAAGCGGACACTGTAGCGGTAGGGCTTGCCGTCGCCACGCAGAGCGTCCCCACCGCTAAATGTCTCGCCGCCTGCCTCCGTGTCAATGTCCATACGCGCTTGGCCAGTGGCGCTAAGGTCAATGGAGAGATCGTAAGTGGCCCCGGCCGGCAGCCCGCGCGGCAAGTAGACAAGCGCCTTTTCCGCCTGGGCCGTCACTTTGAGCGCGTCCTGCCCGGTGGTGGCGTGCTCGCTGGTGAGCACAATCTCGCCGCCTACGCATTTCCATTCGTCCGGCCTGAGTTCGAGTGGCGCGCCCTCGGCCACCTGAAGACCAGCCCCTTCGCCATCAGCGCCCGCGGCGCCGGCGACAATGATTCGGGTCAGATCGATAGTGGCGGACACCTTGGTGCTGTCCGGGGGCCGGACCAGTTCGAGCCCATCAATGCGCAGAGATTGTGGGCTGCCTTGAAGCCGCTCGAGAAACGCGACCAAAGCCGGAAACTCGACGGGGGGAACACGGAAATTAATGCTGTATTGCCGGTAATTCTCCTCGCCTTCACTGAGGGTCCCCTGGCCAAGTCCGGGAATCTCCACAAGGTTGCCCTCCTCGCTCAGGGTGGTTGCAGGGACGCCCTCTTCGTTCAACGGCGGCGGTGATTTCTTGGCCAGGCGGTAGATCTCCTGGCGGAGCCGTTCCTGAATCTCCGGCTCGGTCCACGCGCTCGAATGTTGCGCGGAAACCTCGGCGTAGTGGGCCTCGACGCTCTGCTTCCGGGCGATTTGATGGTGGAAATTCACCACGTCGTCCTGCAAGCGGTCGATTTCGGTGTCGAGCCGATGCACACTGCCGCGCACGCCCTGGACAAGCCAGTAGCCGCCCATCAGCACAACCAGTGCGCCGACGGCCAGGGCCAGACGCTGCTCGCGGACAGACATGGCCTGCCAGCGCTTATTCAGTTGTTTTAGAATCGCTGTCATCATCTTGGGGGAAGGGTATGGAAACCTGATAGTCAAAGATGGGTTCGCCGCGTTCGGCCCCGGCGTTTTCATAGACGCGCACCGCGCCGGAAAGCAGGGTCAAGTGACCGACGGCCAGGCCGCGGATGTTCTGGGCAAAACGGTGGACGTCGTCGATGGTCTTGGCGCGGCCCCACAAATCAATACCCTCTTCACGATTGTAGGAGAAGCGGGAAATATTGAGGTCCTCTTCGGGCGCCGCCTGGGCAATCGAGGCCAACAGTTCGAGCACGGTACCCTTGTGATCAACTTGCTGGCGCAGGATGCGGAGTTGGTCCTGCTTTTCGGCCACACCCGCGGCGAGCGGCGCGATCGCATCGCGCTCCCGTTCGAGTTGGCCAATAAGCCGTTCCCTCTGTAAGACCGCCTGGAAGTACAAAGCGCCCAACATGGCCAGAATGATCGCGGCCACGCCGGCGGCGCGCTTGAGTTTTTGTTGCACATCGAGCAGCGCGCGGTCGCGCTCGATTTGGGCCGGTAGCAGTTCAATGTTGACCGCGGCGCTTGCCTTTGCATTGAGCAGGGCGCCTAACAATACGAGCGGTAAGAATTGGGTCTTCTCGGCGCCTTCCTCGACCAGTGCCTGGGCGAACTTGGCGGGCTGACATTCTTTGGCCGTCTCATGCGAGACGATGTCGCAGAGCGGCCCGACATCCGCGAAACTGGAACTCAGGAAGACGTGCTCGACACCGACGCCATCCGGGGACTCACGCCGGTAGGCGGAGAAGGAACTACGCAGTTCAATAGCGAGTTCTTCGAGGGCGCCGCCGGGGCCCTGGGACGCTGCCTCCCAGTCATGAACGCCCGCGACACCGCGCGTGTACTGGAGACGGTCCTCCAAGAGGATGATCACCTCGAAGCCGCTGGGGCCGAGATCGACGACGGCATAGCGTTCGGGCGGCTGACTGAGACCAGCAATCGCCGCGGAGGCCAGGCAGGCGGTGCTCAGGTAGATTTCGGCCGGATCCAATCCGGCGTCCCGAAGCAGCCGGAGATGGTTGTCCGCGACGTCTTTATGGGCGAAGGCGGCCAATACATCCGATTCGCCGGAGGGGTACTTGCGCAGGATCGCATGATCGATAATGAGTTCGGAGGCGGCAAACGGCACATACTCCTCGGCACTTAACTCGAGCATGTTCGCCAGTTCCGCCTCCTGATGGCTGGGGAGCGAGACGATGCGGCAGGTGATCTCATGCCGGGGGAGGACCGTGTAGATAGTGTCCTCGGCCAAACCATGATTATTTGCGAAGGCAGTTAACGCGCGGGCCAGCTCGCCGTCCTCTTGCGGCCAGTGTCCCCGCTCTTGGAAGAAGGCGAGAATCCGGGGCTTGCCGCCGGTCAAGTCCGCCCTGACGTAGGAAATCAGGTGGGGCTCCGCCTGAAGAATGCCTGTATGTCCGGTCTTACGCGCCAAGAGCATCCTCCCGCCAGCTCAACAAGCGGGCGACGCTCGAGCCTGCCACGGCGACCGCCGTGACGGAGGCCCGTATCTTGCCGCCACGACGGGTGGCAATCCCCTGAATCATGAATACTCCTGAATCGACGGTGCAGAATTGCTGGAGTGCCTGCATGCCATCGCCGCGCACACCGGCGACACTGCCCACTTCCTCAATGGAACGGAACCCCTGATCGTCCGGGGTGCCTGGTTTCCCGTCGCCCCCGGCCCGGTAGGCCAGGATTTGTGCGATGGCGCCATCGTCCAGTTCGGGGATGCAGTTCAGAACGGCTTTGGAAGCCGTGTTGACATTGATGTGCCCGTCGCCGTGGGTGGTGAGTATGTCTTTCAGACCCGGCTCCTTTTCCGTGCCAAACCAGTCGTCATCGTCGAAGCCTTCCAGGAAGCGAATTTCTTCGATGGCCTGGAAGGCGCTGGGGCCCTCGCCGTCTTCACCTTCCTCCCTGCGGGTCACGATCTTGCGCGCAATCCTCCGGCCGATTCCTTCGACCTCCTCGAGCAGGGCTTCGGGTGCTCTGTTTACATTGATCAGGCTCTCTGCGTCAACAATTTTGAATTGCACGACGTCGTTGGCAAACTCGCCGGGCGGGACGTCAAAATAGGTCCCCTCGGCCAGGAGGTTCGTCGGCTGGGCCCAAGGCTGGCCGAGATAGGTCATTTGGTCCGTTTCGCTCAACATGTCTTTCAGTGACTTGTTCTGCAACTCGACAATCCCGCGATTCACGGCGCCACGCGCCATCATCATGGCCTGCGCGTGGTCCAGTCCATAGGCGGAGGCGCGCATTTCGAGCGAGGCGCGGCGCGAAAAACCGATGGTGAGCACGGTGAGCGCGGCCAGCACCCAGAGCACGATCACCAGCACAAACCCGCGATCGTCCCTCATCACAACGCACTCCCCACCCGTTCGGTTAACCGGCGGCGCGTCCACTCTTTCGGGTGGACATGGATCTGGGCCACCGTTTTCACGGCAAATTGCTTCTTCTTGTCACCAGGATCTTGGAGGGTCATCCGCACTTCTATCGCGTGGGGATATCCTACACGCCACAATTCGCGGTGTTCAGCCAGCACGAGGGGGTCGATGGGCGCCGGGGGCGCCAGCTTGTCCCGCGGCTCGTCGGGCAGCGGCAGCCAGAGGTAGCGTAATTCAAAGTCCGTGACATTCTCGGCGACGACGTACTCTTCTTCGTGCCCGACCTTGACCCGCGTCCGGTCAATCTCACGGCCTTCCTCGTTGGTGGGCTGCGGAAGCGCGGCCTCGACCAAAGCTTCCTCGCGCACGACCTCGTTCCTGCCCCCGTTGTAGCGATAACGGACGCGGAGCAGGTGCTTGCCCGAGGTCTCGTCGACTTCGAGCGGCTCGGATACTACAAACATGGTCAATTCTTCGTCTTCACCTGTGAACAGGTGTTCGGCTTCCGGCAGCAGGTTGTTGACCTCGCGCTGGAACAGTTCCGTGAAGTTGCGGCCCTCTTTGTGCACGTCATAGCCACGCTCGACCGTTTTCCACGAAGTGATCGTACTGTTGAAGAGTACATAGACAGACGTCATGACTACGGTGATCAAGATGGACGCCACCATAACTTCCATGAGGGTGAAGCCAGCGCGATCATGACCTCTGTGGAGCGTCTTCTTCATATCTGGCTCGGAGGTGTCCAAAGTTGTCCCGGCTGGAGGAGTGTTTCGCCCGTGACTTCATGGGCCGTTCCAGCACGGTCCCAGCGAATACGGACGGAGAGCCGGCCCATGAATTTCTTGAAGCCCTTGTCCAACTGCGCTTGCTGTTCCGGCGTGACTTGCGGCGGTATATCCAGCATGGGGACCGGGACGCGGGTTAGTTGCCACGAGTAGGAAAAGCGGTGATCCGGGACGGGGAAGGCGCCGCTGCCACTGCCTTCGACCACTTCGGGTTGCAATTCGTGCTCCGTGGCCACTTGCTCCAGCAGAAAGCGCGCCGTGGTGTAGTCTTCGGCCAGCCCGCGCATCAGGGCGGCGTCGCGCAGGCTGTTGTAAATGACCAGCATGCAGACACTCAGCAAGGCCATGGCCACGAGGGTCTCGACCAGAATATAGCCATGGTGACAGCGCTCGATCCCAAGTTGTACTTGGGAACGCAATTGCGCCAAAAGCTGTGCTTTGTCAGTGGTCGAGGTCTGCGCTCGGAGAGTAAAAGCGCAGCTTTGAGGACAAGTGCGTTCCCAAGTACAACTTGGGAACGAGCGGAACGAGCGGAACGAGTGGAACGAGTGGACAAGGTTATAACCGTGGTGCGGCCCCGCTCCGCATTCCGCATTCCGCATTCCGCATTTGATCATCGGATCACCCGCGAGCTGCCATATTCTTTGACCTCTAGCTTGCCCAGAACGCCGAGTGTTTCAATGCTGAACGTGCCTTCCCGGCCCCGGTCGTCTTTCACGCGGATCTCAGCGCGGTCGCAGGCTCCGTTGGGATAGAACGCCAGATAGGGCAACTTGAACTGCTTGTCCTTTTGGCGCGGCAGCTTGTCGAAACTTAGATTTTCGGGCAGTGCCCGCTTCTCCGCCCAGGCTTCCGGCACCTGCTCGAATTCTTTCTCGTCGTCGTCCATACCCACCCAGCGCGCCACAAAATACTCGCTCTCATCGTCGTCAAAATAAATGCGGTGTTCACACCCCGCAACAATGGCCTGCTGTTGGACGTAATAGACCAACGCGGTCAGATCGTTCTTCTGGTTGCGGCTGCGCAGGCCAGTCATCGCGCTTGAATACACGGGCACGATGGCCGCCGTAATCACCGCCAGCATCGCCATGACGACCATCATTTCGATGAAACTGAAGCCGGCGCACCCGAACAGGCCGGCACGATCTTCTTCATCTGGGATCGTCGAGGCACTGGTAACGTCATTGAGCCACTGCGATAATTCGCAGGGCCTGGCGGCTCGTTGCAAAGATCCTGTAGCGCCCGTGCCTCTGTGCCGGGCGTCACTTGACATTGCGGACTTACCCTTAATTTCACGTCCGGCACATAGACCGGACGCTACCCTCTTGTCTTCTCCGGACTCTTGCAACGGGCTGCTAGGGCATTGCTGAAGTGCTGGTAACATCGTCATCGTTGTCCGGAATGCCGTCGCGGCCTGAGGAATAGATTTGATAATCCACCTTCTTCGTATCGGTGCCGGGCTTGTAGTTGTAGGGATTACCCCAGGGATCGTTGCGCAGTTCCCGGACGTATTTGCGATCACCGCTTACCAAATCATTGAGCGACTTGGGGTAGGTGTCGTTATGGTCCACGGCGAAGAGATCCACGGCGTTGCTATAGCTGGAAATATCGCCTTTTGCGGCGCGCACCTGCGGGCCTTTTCACGGGCCGCATTCAGCGCGGGTAACAACATGGCCGCGAGAATGCCAATGATGACGGTGACCAGGATGAGTTCAATCAATGTGAAGCCGCTGTTGTTCTGCATGGCCGCTCTCCTCTACC
Organism: Candidatus Hydrogenedentota bacterium; assembly: GCA_016182645.1. GTDB lineage: Bacteria > Hydrogenedentota > Hydrogenedentia > Hydrogenedentales > JACPGD01 > JACPGD01. The sequence continues at coordinate 15,527 of JACPGD010000028.1, forward strand.
CAAAACGTGATCAGCAATAGAACGATGAAAAGGGACTCTTTTTAGACATCAGGCGCCAATGGTGGAACTGAGGGTCATCATGGGAAGCAACATGGCGATGACAAGGAAGCCAATGATAATCCCCATGACGACGATGAGCAGCGGCTCAAAGAGGGCCGTCATCGCTTTGACCGCGCGATCCACCTCCGTATCGTAGGCGTCGGCGATACGTTTGGCCACGGCGCCAATACGGCCGCTTTCCTCGCCCACGGCAAACATGTTCACGACCAGCGGCGGGAAAAATGCCGTTTTCCGCAAGCTTTCACTCATACTTTCGCCCTCAGTCACGCCCGCGTGGACGGTACTGATCTCGTCGCGAATGATCCGGTTGCTCAGGGTGCTGGCCGTGATGCGCAGCGAGGTGAGCACGGGCACGCCATTGTCCATCAGCGTGCCGAGTGTTCGAGAGAATTTGGCCATTTCGTATTTTTGCACGACGCCGCGGATGACCGGGATCCTCAGCAGCCAGGAGTCCACTTTCCGGCGGCCCGGCTCGCCCCGGTACCAGGACACGAGCAGCGCCGCGAGCGCAATCACTCCAATCAGGACCGCCCACCACCAGGTGCCCATGAAGCCGCAAAACGCCATGACAATCCGGGTCGGCAGTGGCAGTTGCGTGTTGAAATCCTTGAAGATTTCGACGAATTTTGGAAACACGAACGAGACGAGAATAAAGATCGAGATCGAACCCACGCTCAGCAAGAAGGCGGGGTAAACCGTCGCACTGAGGGCCTTGCCGCGCAGTTCCTCTTCCTGCTCACCAAAGGTGACGATGCGCCAGAGGACCTCTTCGAGCATGCCCCCCGTCTCCCCCGCGCGCACGAGGCTGCAATAGAGCGGCGGGAACAGCGTGGGGTGCTTTTCGAGGGCATCGGCAAAACTGCTGCCCTTCTGGACGTCGTCGCGCAGTTGTTCGATGACGCGCGCCAGTTTCTTGTTCTCGGTTTGTTCGACGAGCGTGCGCAGGGCGCGAGTCAGCACCATGCCGGATTCGCTGAGGTTGGCCAATTGCCGGAAGAAGATGTTGCGGTCCCGCAGGCGAATGCGTCCCAGCGACTCGCGCAGTGACTTTCGTTCCTTCTGGCCGGCAAATTCCACGACGCGCAGGGGAAAGTAGCCCATGTCCCGCAAGCGTGCCACGGCCGCGCGCTGGTTTTCGGCTTCGAGCAGGCCCTTCAGAATGTCCCCCGGGCCTTTTTTGACCTCATACTGAAACTGGGGCATCACGCATCTCGGCCGGGGCGGCGATAGACTCAACATCGGCGGTCACGCGCAGTACTTCCTCGAGGGTGGTTTCACCGGCACAAACGCGGCGCCAGCCGGAATTGCGTAGGGTGCGCATGCCCTGGTCCAGGGCCTTCTGCTTGATGTCGAGGGCGGTGGCGCGCTGCACCGTCAGGTATTTGATTTCGTTGGTGAACGGCAGCATTTCGTAGACGGCGACGCGCCCCTTGTATCCGGTGTGGCGGCAGGCGTCGCAACCGCGCCCGCGCATGAACTGCTGGCCGCGCACCTGTTCCAGAGAGAGTCCAAACTCCTCTTGAAGCAAGAGTTCGTCCGGGTGGTGGGGCTCCGCGCAGTACTTGCAGATGCGCCGGACCAGCCGCTGGGCGACCGAGGCGATCATCGTGCTCGAGATGAGAAATGGCTCAACGCCCATGTCTATCAGGCGGGTGACGGCCCCTGCCGCATCATTGGTGTGGAGGGTACTGAGCACGAGGTGGCCGGTGAGCCTGGAGCGCATGCTCCGGAGGCCGAGGGCAAAGTCGAAACCGATTCGCGGCTGGACCTGCATCTGCGTGATGCCTTTGAGTTGGTACTCGATGGGGTCTTCAATCGTGATGATCTTGCGGTCGAGCTTGTTCAGCTTGCTCAGGGCCGCGTAGAGGGTGGTCGTTTTGCCGCTGCCGGTCGGTCCGGTGACCAAAATGATGCCGTGCGGCTTGCTGATGAACGAATTGAAGAGCTTCATGTCCTCGGGCAGGAAGCCCAACTGGTCCATGGTCAGGAACATCGAGGAGCGGCTGAGAATGCGCAGGTTGACCGTTTCGCCGTGGGGCGTGGGCAGCACGGAGACGCGCAGGTCGTACTGTTTGTCGCCGAACGTGGCCAGGATTTTTCCGTCCTGCGGCAAGCGCTTCTCGGCGATGTTCAGGTTGGCCATAATCTTAATGCGCGAAACGATGGCGGACTGGAAACCGCGGATGGACGGTGGTGTCGGCGCCTGGTGCAGGATGCCGTCAATCCGATAGCGCACGCGCAACTGGTCCTCGAAGGGCTCGATATGAATGTCGGTCGTTTCGGATTGGATGGCCTCGAGGATCAGTTCATTGACGAACTTGATGATGGAGGCGTCGATGCTGTCGTCGCCCAGGTCCGAACTGACGGCCATCGACTCGAGGTTGACGACCGGTCCCTCGGCGGCCGTGCTCTGGAGAATGCGTTCCATCGTGTCGGCGCCGACGCCGTAAAGTTCCTTGGTGGCCTTGTGGATTTCTTCCGGAGTGGTAACCACGGCCTCGATCCGCCGCTTGAGCACAAGCCGGATATCATCCAGGAGATGCGTGTTGAGCGGGTCAGCCAAGGCGATGACCAGCGTTCCATTGCGCTCTTCGATCGGTACAAAGCCGTAGTGTGTGGCGAAGCGGGCGGGGATTTTGGCCACCAGCTCTGGCGGCGCCTGCACCTTGGACGCCAGCACAAAGCGCATTTCGCAGAAGTCGGCGAGGGACTTATAGACGGCTTCCGGGGTGGCATAGCCCAATTGGGTAATGGCCTCGGCCAGGGACAGTCCATTCTTCTGCGCTTCCGAACTGGCGCGCTCGATTCTGGGTTGATCCAGGATTTCCGCGCGGAGCAGGTGCTGCTCCAGCGCCTTCAGGCCGGGCATGTAGAAGCGTCCTCTTAGAAATACTATAAGTCTTTACGCCACAAGAAGTTTAACACAGGGGTGGCGCGCCGGTAAAGACGATTTCAAGAACAGGATTTAAGAGATTTCTAGGGCTGGTGTGCCGCTTGGTCCAGTTCGTCCAAGGCCTGTTCGGCCGCCTTGGC
>JACPGD010000029.1:0-7175 GCA_016182645.1 Candidatus Hydrogenedentota bacterium
CCGCGACTACCCCTGGGCCATCCTCCTCCTCGCTTATCTCGCCGGCCTCCTCCTCTTCCTCGGCCTCTTCGCCGCCGGCCACGCTCGCATCCGCACCTGGATTCGCCACTCCGTGCCCGCTGAATCGCCCCAGATTCTTACTGCCATCCAAGACGCCGCTCAAATCCTGCGCCTCGCCCGGCCGCCAGAAGTGCGCAACGCTCCCTCGCTTCACGCTCCCAGCAGCGTCGGCCTCATCCACCGTATCGTTCTTTTCCCCGAGTCAGCCGCCGCGCACATGACGGACGCCGAACTCCGTGCCGTCGCCATTCACGAAACCGCCCACCTCAAGCGCCGCGACCCGCTCATCCTGAGTCTCATCGCTCTCGTCCGCGCGATGCTCTATTTCCATCCCCTCGTCTGGCTCGCCGCGCGCCAGATTACGAACCTCGCCGAGCAAGCCGCGGACGACGCCGTCCTGGATGCCACCGGCCAACCGCTCGAATACGCCAAACTCCTTACCCGCCTCGCCGAAGGTCTCCCGCGCCGCACCCCCTCCCCGGAATTCGCCGCCGGAATCGTCCTCTCGCAAAACGTTTTTCTCCGCCGCGTCGAAGCCATCCTCTCCCACCAGCGCGCGCAACTCCGCCGCCTCACGCGCTGGGCGCTGGCTTGCACATGCCTGGGCTTAGTGCTCTCGCTGGCGCTGGCTGCCGCAGTGCCGCTGGCGGAAAGTCGTGAGGGCAATGCTGCGAAATCCGTTTCCGAGGAAGCTTCCCGCGATTCCATTGAATCGACAATACATGAAGAGACTAGAGGCGAAAACAATACTCAGGACTTGCCGATGCCTGCATCAAATGTACCATCGTCAGGCGCCCCGTCTCTGGTTCAATCGAGTATCAACATTGAGGAAGCCCTTGAAGGAATTCACGCATATTCCATCAAGACAAAAGCACCTCGGAAACGACTCGAATACACCAGAACTTATCCCGCTGTCGGCGCGGCTGCGCCAGTGGTTCATCATTGCGTTCTATATACCACTGGATACAATTTTAGGGAAGAAGTCAGAGATCGATTTAATCGAAAGGTGGTGCGCTACCTCTATAACGCCATACGCATCGACGTGGGGAATGCATGGCGTTCCCCGCAGGATGAGACGCTCTTTTTGAGCGATCTCCCGCCCGATGATGTTCCAAATGCCATCCCTGTGGGTACTCAGATTTCCTACCATGTGAGGGGCTTGGCCCGCGAGGCTGGATTCGATCTCTTCCCGCCCCGTCAAGCAGTCTCCCAAGAATACCTTCAGCGGGTTCGAGACGAAATGAAATTTTTTGAGGCAAAACTGCCAGGTGGTGATCCGTGCGTACTCATCGGTCGTGGTGGAGAATCGGATGCCTTCGCCCCTCGGCAAGGCTGGGCCTGGCTTGGCACATACTCCGGCCCGCTCCCTGAGAAATGGCAAGCCATCAGGATGGGAACACATACGGGAGATTTTCTGGTGAGAAGCGGGATATATTTCCCGCGATCTCTCTCGCTTCCAGATTGTGAAATCGACGTGATCTCTTTTGAATTGGCCGAAGACCTAGACCCGGATTCACTGATCCCCCCTGCACCGCAAGAGGGCTGGCACGTCATGCTCGAGTATGGCGTATGGCCACAAACGGCGAAGAAAGGCCAAGGCATAAGCACCGATAAATCGATCATTCAATGGAGCGCCCAACTGGACCCTTCCTCACAAAAGAAGCTCATCGCGTCAATGGTGCGATGGAATTGGAGGTTCCTCTATTTACATGATGAAGATTTTCCAAGACCATTCTATGACAGGGAAAGGGACGAGCTGGTATGGACGAGAATCGGAGCGGGCGACGGCGAGAGGTCAATAGTCTTCGAGGGTATTCCCCTCCCAAAAGAGTATGGGATACCACCGTGGGAATCAGTGGGAAATAATGCAGACCGCTCGATTCGAGTCTATGGCATAGTCCTTGATGAGGCTGGCCAGCCTGGGCACGCTCCGGAAATAATCGTTTCGGGACCAAACATCGTCTCAGGTACTACATCATTCCCCCGGCGGATTCACCTCGACGATTCAAGCAAATTCTCAGTCGATCTGTCTTGCGGAACGTTTTGGTTTGAAATCGGAGGAAGGCGGACGCAACTTGTCAATCTTCTGTTTCCTGGAATGTACAGATTACAACTGTACTGGCCGTCTAAGAGTCCCGACTCCGAGATTCAATGTCGACTGCTAAAGACCGAGGAATCGCTTGCCGCCCCCCAAAATGCCGCAATTGCTTCTACCTCACGTGAGCGTGGTCAAGTCACGGGATCCATACTCGACTTGGCGACAGGCAAACCCGTCCCAGGCGCCTTTGTCGCCATCGACCACACGGGCGACGCGGGCGGTTCCAACCTAGAACGGTTTAACAAGGAAGGAACCTACGTCACGGCCGAGACGGATGAACAAGGCCGGTTCGCGCTCGAAAACGTTGCCTTGCTCGATTACCCGCATCCGTTCTACATCACCGCCGATGGCTACGTCCGCCATGCGCAAGAGATCAAACTCACTCCACAGACCCCCATGGTCAATTTGGAGGTGAAGCTGACACCCGGTGCCCGGCTGGAGGTCACCCTGCCGGAGTTCGAGCAATCCGCGGAGAACAGCCACACGCTCGTACGGCTCTCTTCCGCCGAAAACCACCGCTTCTTCCCGCCGCGCGAAGACTGGCCCGTCCGCGAATACCGCGAAGAGCGGCCGCGGGAGGGCAAGGTGGTGTTTGGCGAACTCCCCGCGGGGACCTACACCGCCGAAGCCTTCACGGTAAAGCCGTCCGCGCTGACCTATGTCGGGAGCACTGAGCCGGTCCCTCTTGCCTCCGGCCAAAGCGCTCAGATCGCGGTGCAGCTCCAGGCCAACAACACGGAAGTGAAAGTCACGGTCAGCCAGGACTCGGAGTTCGCCTCCCAGTATCCCGGGTTTCTGGTCCTGACGCGCGACCTCGACGGCCGTGTTTGGGAAGACACCCTTGGCTGGAGCATGGAAGACGAACGGCTGGGCTGGATCCAGGCCAGGGCCTTGCTCTGGGCGCCGGCCGCTTTTGAGGACACCCCTGCGGAAGCCAAACGCTTTGCGCAAGTCTGGTTGGACCATCCTTTCACGGTGCGAGGCCTCCCGCCGGGCCACTACAACATCCTCGCCGGCAACGTGAGTCAATTCGGCCTTGCGGTGCGCAGCGTGACGGTCGACTTGGCGACGAACCCCAAAACCGAGGTCGAGATTCCCTGGCAAGCACCCACAGGCGGCTCCCATCTCTCCAACCGACTGCTCTTCGCCCTCGAAAACACCGTCCGCCTCGACCAGGAAAGGTATACCCTCCCGGAACTCTGCACCCTCTTCGCCCGCGCCACGAGTGACCTCATAGGCTTCGAGCCCGCGCCCAATATGCCGGAAGCAGAATCCGTGCTGGCCGTTCCCGCACAGATGCGCGACCAGGACGTATCCATTCGGCAGATCATCGAATACCTTTACCTTCTGAAAAGCTGGGACGTCCAGGAACAGTGGGACGAGGCCAATCAGCAAATGCACCTGCTGCTCGGCAAACCAGATTACGCAGCGTAGCAGGGTCTTAACGGTTTCCCTCCGCGCTAATCTTCCCCCATCTGCGCCATCTCGTCATCTACCATCCTCTGCGGTTCTGCCTCCCCAGCATGAATTTCGCTATTGCCAAAATCCTGTCCGCCGGATACAATAATGATAAAAACCGCCCTGCTGCGGGGGCGGCAACGCATGGAACAGCTCATAGCCCTGGCCGTCGTGTTGGCGTGGCGCTGCCAGGTTCAAGTTGGGTGGGCGGAAAAGCCGGTGCAATCCGCCCGGCTTTTTCGCTTTGTGGCGAGGTGTGATGAACTGACTCTTGGGAGGGCTGTTCCATGTTGGCGTCTAGTGTTGCGCGATCTTTCTTTCTCCGGGCGGTTCCTTGTTTGCTGCTCTGCCTCGCGGCAGCGCCCGCCGCGCTCGCGGCCGAAGGGAGCGATGGGGACGCAGACTGTCCGGATGGGGTACCCGTCCGCGGCAAACTCCGGGTGACGCATAACAGCCCGGATGGTTCCCCCGCCACGGATTTCCATTTCTACATGTACCAGAATGACCGGCCCGGCGTGGATGTCGTCGGCGCGAGCGCGGGTTCCGATTCATTTAGCGGGGCCGACGTGGGTCTCGATTCGAGCAACAACCGAGATGTCCCGCCGGGGCAGGGACCACCGTTCCACGGGGCGGGCGTGGATCTGACGGGGGGCAACGTGGGCGACGGAGAGAGCATTGAAGTCGATGTCTTGCTCTGCATGACCGAGAAGAATGTCCTGAAGATCACCGACATGGCGTGGACCTACGATGGCCAGCCGGCGCAACCGGTGGGTGGTGGCGGGGGCTGGCGGAAGCAACGTCCCTTCCCCGGAGGCGGCGGCGGCAACCCCGGCGACCCGGGGGGCGGCGGCCAAGGCGCCCAAGATGACAGTGGTGGTTCAGGCAACTTCGTTCACATTGTCTGCATCGAGAATGACGACCCGGAGGATTGCCTGCTGGTCAATTCCCTGCACCTGTTCGCCTCGATGACGATGTACGATGACCTGGACGAGATCGATTGGGACAGTATTGATCCGGTAATCAACCGCATGGGGCAGCCACCGGTGGTGGTGCGGCCCGGCGAAGAGTGGTGCTACTTCTATCAGACCACGGGGTCGTTTGTCGGGGGGCACATTTATTCGCGCTGGGACACCGAGAGCATTCCCTGCGATGCCAAGGGGTCAAAGCAGGGCGCGGGCGGGAACATCATTAACATTGGCGACCATCCCGTGGATGACCAGACTATTGACACCGATGGGGACGACCTATGGGACGCCTTCGAGGAAGCGTTTGGCCTGGATCCGGCGGACGACGGGACAACGGACCCGAACAATGGGCGCAATGGTGATCCGGACAACGACGGCGCGACCAATGCGATGGAGCAGTTGCTGCTCACCAATCCGCAGGACCCGCGGCAGCCGATCACTATCGGCACGGGTTTCAACCTGTTTCGCACGACCCAGCCGGTAATGCTCAACTTCGGCGAGGGCGGCCATCCACCGATTCCGGCGGACTTCTTTGGTCCAGGATCTCAGCCGTTCACCGGTCAGATCTCGTTCGTACCCAAGCCGCCAGCGCCCATCGAAGAATGCGGGCCGCTGGGCGATGCCAACGTTATTCTCGAACGGCCCTTCCCCTTCTTCTTGACCGAACCGCCGTCCAGCAGCTTTTGCCAGGTTGAATTCGTTGCTCTATCGCTGAGGAGCCAGGCCCCGATCCAGGTGACGTTCCCAGACAACAAGGCGGCGAGGTTCTTCGATGTCTTTTTCGACCTCAACCCCTCGGCGCCGCAAACCGGGAACATCTTCGTCGGCCGGCACCAGCCCTCCGGTGGAGACATGGACATGTTCCTGCAAGTACAGGCGCAGTTGGGTTTCCAGGAAGTAGGCATGCCGACGGGCGGCCTCAACTTGTCCCTCCTCCCGACTTCGATCCATGCCAGCTTTGTGCCGTTCGAGCTGTTTGCGCCGGGACGGAACTGCCCCCCGTGTTTGAACCAGTTATTCATCGGGCTCCAGGGAGATGACGTCATTAACATCGGCGCCACGGACAGTTTCCTCAATCTGTCGCTCGAAAATACCTGTCCACCACTGGAACCTGGACCAGGCAGCGTGCTGCCGGGGGTGGACTTACTCGAAACCCAGCCGGGAAGTTTCATTCAGTTCGGGCTGGGTTTGCCGCCGATTCCGCCCGACTTCTTTGGGCCGGGCTCGCAACCGTTCGAGGGGATAATCCCCTTGATGGGCCACCCGCTCGGGATCAACCCGGCCTGCGGCGACGACACGCTGTCCGTTACGGACACGATCGTGCGCCGGACGGGTCCTGCACCCATCCCGGGTGAAGGTGACCGGGCTGCCGTTCCCATTGAGATAATCGCGCTCTCTCTCCAGAGCGTGTCACCGATCACGATAAACACCGGGACGGGCAATGACACGTTCAATGTCCAGGTAGGCCTCAACCCGGATATTCGCAGCGGTGGGCTCTTTGACATCATGCGCGGCGGTTCGCTTGGCGGGACGTTTGATTCGTCCATCGTTGTTTTCCCCCGGTTTACCTTCACTCCGGTTGGCGGCGGGGAGCCCCGGGTGCTTGAGGGAGGGCAGTTTAATGTCTCGCTGAATGCCCTGAACATTAATTGGGCGGAGGGTGACGATACGCTGGATCTACCTGGATGTACGTCTAACTTTGTGCCGGGGGTCACCCTTGAGAAAGGCCCCCCGCGCCCATTCCTCCTCTCAGGGGCCGGTGCCCGGCTGAATTGCCGCGTGCCTGACTTCACTCCGGCCGAAGGTGAGGGAGAAGGCGAAGGTGAGGGCGAGGGCGAGGGTGAAGGCGAGGGTGAAGGCGAGGGTGAAGGCGAAGGCGAAGGCGAGGGCGAAGGCGAGGGCGAAGGCGAGGGCGAAGGCGAGGGTGAAGGCGAGGGTGAAGGTGAGGGCGAAGGCGAAGGCGAGGGTGAAGGTGAGGGCGAAGGCGAAGGCGAAGACCTACTCTCCTGCCCGCTGGTTGCCCTGGCCGCACAGCCGCCACAGTTCGGACTCTTTGCGTCTGGGTTCTCCAGCAACCGCACTTCCGGAAGTCAAATCTTTGAACGGATTGGCTCCAGCGGCACTGTTACGGGAGTACGCTGGTGGGGCGCCGCGACGACCAATATTCTCAATCCGTGCGATGCTTCGGCACTCGGCTTCCAGGTGGGCTTCTTTACCGGCGGCACTATACCAGGAGCTCCCATCAGTGCCCCTGTCACGGTTTCCCCAACGGTGACGGACACCGGCGAGACCTTGCTTGGGACACCACTGTATCGCTTCGACGTGACCTTGACTACCCCCGTGAGTGTGTTGGAAGACAGTTTCCTGAGCGTTTTTGTTCCGTCCTTCGATGCGTGCCTCTTTACCTGGGCCGCAAGCGGTACGGGCGATGCTTCGGCGACTCGATTTAATTTTGACACACTGGCTTATGACACGGTTACGAACGATGTGAGCTTCTGTCTCACCGGTGAAAGCGGAGGCGAGGGTGAAGGCGAGGGTGAAGGCGAGGGTGAAGGCGAGGGTGAAGGCGAGGGTGAAGGCGAGGGTGAAGGCGA
>JACPGD010000029.1:7224-11061 GCA_016182645.1 Candidatus Hydrogenedentota bacterium
GAGGGTGAAGGCGAAGGGGAAGGCGAGGGCGAAGGCGAGGGTGAAGGTGAGGGCGAAGGGGAAGGTGAGGGCGAAGGGGAAGGTGAAGGCGAGGGTGAAGGTGAGGGCGAGGGTGAAGGTGAGCCGACGATTGAAGAGGTTGCGGAAGATGTGTTGGCAGAGTTCGATGCCGCCGACACGAACGGCGACGGACGCCTCACCTTCACGGAGGCGCAATCGCGGGTCGAAGGTCTGACTCAGGACCAGTTCGAGGAAATGGATTTGGACAACAACGGCGTGCTGACGGTGGACGAATTGGAAGAGGTAGCGGGTATCTCGGGCGGGTTTAATTGCCGCGAGTTCCTCCAAAACCTCTTCGGGGGCCGGCGGGCTGGCGGCGACTTGCTGGTGTTAACCTTCGGTTTCCTCGCCCCGTTGCTGCTCAAGTTGCGCTAAGTTTCCATCAAGGATGCGGGCCCACCCTCGATTTGGGGGTGGGCCATTTTCGACTCTGAAGTGGACCCAGTGGACGAAGTGGACAGCGAGGTACGTATAAAGTGCGGTAGCCGACGGGTTGCTGATTTCTGCTGGATGGGGACCTTTTGCCTTGCCGCATTGGCGTCGTTCGCCGCTGATCAAATTACAAGCGACGGTGTGGACGCCCTGTGGAATGACCGGAACAGTCCCATGAGCGGCGGACGGATCCTCTGGGGCAGTGAAGGTTCCGTCTTCTTTTTTGACGGGGTGTCCATTCAAGAGGTGCAGGCGATCGATCCAAATGTCCCGAGCCAAGCCGAGGGGCTGGATATCAGCACTGTGTTCTCGTTGGGTTCCGGGGCCAGCGCGTCGGAGGTGGTGGGCGCATGGCGCCGCGGGACGGACTACGCCTGGATTTGGAACAGCACAGGGACGCCCGTGGGCGTGGTAGACCCGCCCAATCCTTTCACGGAGAACGTACTGCACAATCCAGAAGGGGTGGGGATTGCCGACGGCTGCGTGTACATGATCCTCCAGGCATTCAAAGGGGGAAACGCCGTTAAACACCTGTTTCGCGTCGCACCAGACGGATCGACAGAGAACCTGACCGGCACGGATCCTATTGCGGGGGTGGGCCGCGTCTTCACGAGCCAATGCCAGGCCACGTGGATTCTGGACCCGAACAATTTCGATATTCCTGACGACAATCCGCCCCTGGAACTCTGGTACTCCGATGGGACAACAGAAACACTGGTGGACACCGGGGAAGTGTCGAGCCCGGATTTGTGCAACGGGATACTAGTGTACACCAAGGTGGCCGAGGGCACTTCGCAGATATTCCTGTATGATGCCACGGCTCCGAATCCGGCGCCGGTGCAACTGACGACGGGAAGCGCCCCCACGCGGACGCATCCGCAGACTGACGGGCAACATATTGCGTGGCTGGAAGGAAACGCTGACGGCACGGACCCACGGATCATGCTGCTGGGCGGCGTCGCACTGACGGATACGGCGAACCAGCCCAAGGACCTCGGCGGTTCGGGCTTCCCCCTCCAGATGGATCGCGGCCAATTGATGTGGATTGATCAGGCGGAAGCTTTGCGCTACGACGACGGCCGAACGCCTACTTGGGATGGATTTGTGACGGTCCCCGAGGTAGACCTTGCTCCTGCGAGTGCTTTCGACAAACCCTGGCTTGCCGCTGGGAACATCGCGTGGCTGGGGACAAGTACCGACGGCGGTGCAGACACGGAGGTGTTTCTCTTCCGCGGCACGACACCGGTGGCGGGCGCGCCCTCTCCCCCATTCCTGGTTCTGGCAGCGCCCGCTGATGGCAGCGTCACGCTCACTTGGGACGACGTGCTGGGGGCGGATTCCTACAATGTCTTCTATGCGGCGGCGAGTGGTGTGACACCGGAGATCGTTGCGTCGTTGCCCGCGGGAACGATGCTCGCGGACGTCAGTTCTCCCCTGCCCATCAACGGATTGAGTAACAAGGCCACCTACTATTTCGTGGTCACGACGGTGGCCGGGGGGGTGCAAAGTCAGCCCTCGCGCGAGGCCGTTGCCACGCCTTTTGGCGGCGCGTTCGTTGCCCATCCAGATTTTGCCGGAGAAAACATATTCGCCGTGGCCACGGATCCGCTCCAGGCGGAAAAAGTGTATGCCTCGGCAGGGACGAGCATCTTTGTTTCTGACGATAACGGCGAAACCTGGACGGCCACCGAGGCCGGGGCGGAAATTCGGGCGCTTGCCGCCAACGGCGGCATCGCCTTCGCCGCGACGCGCACGGGCGATCTCCTGCGCAGTCTGGATGGAGGGCTATCATGGTCGCCGAACTTGAGCGGTGCAGACATCGGCGAACAGAACAAGGCGCTCTTCATCGACCCCGATTCACCGCTGACCGTCTATGCGTCTGACTTCCAACTCACGGAATATGTGGCGGGTGTGGATTCCTATGTAATCAGGTCGGTGAATGGCGGCGAAACTTGGAACCACCTGCTGGACATTGCGGGCGGTGAAATCCGGGCCTATGCCATCGCCAAAACCCTCGGCGGGCGTCTGTTTGCGGGTGGCACGGGAACGCCCAATCTGGTGCAGAGCGAGGATGGCGGTGATTCCTGGTCGGGCGCGGCGGTGCCTGGACTAAATGCGATCTACGCACTCGCCGCCAGCAGCGTACAGGCGGCGCGGCTGTTCGCGGGCTACACCCCGCTGGTACTTCCTCAAGACGGAGGCGTCTACCGGAGCGATGACGCGGGGGGCACTTGGCGCGCCAAGAACCTGGGCCTACCGGCAGAGCCCGGATTTCTGCGCAGCTTGCTTGCCGATGGAAACACTGTTTTCGCCGGGATGGATGTGGGGCTTTTCCGAAGCCCGGACAATGCCGAGCACTGGACGGCTTTTAACGACGGTCTCGCCAAGCAGGTAGTACCTGGTGTGACGGCATTGAGCATGACTTCGGCGCGGGCACTCCTCGTTGGCACCTCGGCGGGACTGTTTCGCCTCGATCAGGCCATTGCGGACGCCGTGCAGCAAGTAACGCTGACTCCCGTGAAGGACGCGACTTTGTATGAGGATGCGGAAGGCGACGTCGCCAATGGGTCAGGGGGATTCCTCTTTGCAGGCAGGACCGGCAGTAATGCCGCCGGAAAGCTGCGGCGCGCCCTGATGCAGTTTGACGTGGCCGCCGCCGTTCCGGCCGGCGCCATCATCCACCAGGCCGTGCTCACCCTTAACTGTTCCCAGGCCCCCTCGGCAAGCCCGCCCGCCATTTTTCGTTTGGTTAAAACGGCGGTTGACTGGGGTGAAGGCGCTTCCGATGCAGGCGCTCCAGGGGGTGGCGGGACCACCGCTGAAACCGGCGACACCACTTGGTTCCACACGTTCTTTGATACGGCCTTCTGGACTAATGCTGGTGGCGATACCACGGGCCCGGCTGTCGCAGCACAGGTCGTGGGCAGTGAAGGCCCTTACGAGTGGTCCAGCGCGAGCATGGTGGCTGATGTACAGGCTTGGCTAGACAGCCCCGGGCAGAACTTTGGGTGGTTGCTTGCGGGCGATGAAGAAGTGCTGCAATCCGCGCGGCGTTTTGATGCCCGGGAAAATGTAACCCCGGTCAATCGTCCCCAACTCTTCTTGATTTTCACGCCTCCTGGTGGCGAAGGTGAAGGCGAAGGTGAAGGTGAAGGTGAAGGTGAAGGCGAAGGCGAAGGCGAAGGCGAAGGTGAAGGCGAAGGCGAAGGTGAAGGCGAAGGCGAAGGTGAAGGCGAAGGCGAAGGCGAAGGTGAGGGTGAGGGTGAGGGAGAAGGTGAAGGTGAGGGTGAGGGTGAAGGCGAAGGTGAAGGAGAGGGCGAAGGCGAAGGTGAGGGAGAAGGTGAA
>JACPGD010000225.1 GCA_016182645.1 Candidatus Hydrogenedentota bacterium
GCAACGGCAAATAGGCATACACCAGCAAGGCCACAAGAAAAGCTATCAGCGTCAGCCCACCATAGAACGCCCAGCGCCGTAATCCCGCCCGCTCAGTCGCCACGACGAAGAGCGCGAACAACGGCCCCAGCAGGTGCATCGTATTGTGCCCGCCCAGGCTCAGCCCGTAGAGCACGGCAAATATGATGAGCAACCGGTCGCCGCGCGTTTCGCGCCACCGCCACAATATCAGCAGGAACAAGGCAAAGAAGAACGCATTGAGGGTATACACCTCCGCAATCACCGCCTGCTCCCAGAACTCCCGCGAAAACGCAAAGACCAGCGCACCGCCCGCCGCCGCAATCCACACGCCTCCGCGCTTCTCCTGCTTTCCCCGCAACAGGGCGACGAGCAAGAGGGCGAGTACCCCAACGGCCGCCGCCGCGAATACCGCCGACACCAGGTTCACGCGCCAGGCCACTGTCCCCCAGGGCAGGTACGTGAACAGATGCGCGAGCATGGTCCACAGTGGATACCCCGGCGGGTGAGGAATCCCCAGCGTGTACGCCGCCGCGATCAGCTCCCCGCTGTCCTCGCCCGTGACCGTTGGCGCCAACGTGCTCAAATACACACATAACGCCGCCGCTGCGCAAACGCCCGCAATGCCGTAGTCCGCCGGCGAGAAAGTAGACGCGACGTCCTCGTCGCGCCTCGGGAAACGCGACCGGGACGTCGCGTCTACGGCCTCAGATCCGGTTTTCCTCACCCTTGATGATCCGTTGCAGGTTGGAACGATGTTTGACAATCACCAGCACCGCCACCACCACCGTGATGGCCCGCACGGCCAGTGAGACCGGAAAAACAAACACCGCCGCCGCGAGCACGGCCGCCGCCGCGACCGAGCCTGCGCTCACCATGCGCGTCACGGCAACCACGCCGCCAAACACCGCCACCGCGATCAACGTCGGTAGTGGAACCATGCCGAGAAACACACCGGCGCTCGTGGCCACCCCTTTGCCGCCGCGGAAACGGAGGAAAATCGAGAAGGTATGGCCCAAAATCGCCGCCAAGCCGCACGCGAGCGGCAAATAGTCCCAGTTCCCCAGCCGCGCCACGAGGACCACGGACGCCAGCCCCTTGGCCATATCGCACACCAGCGCCGTCACGCCAAGCTTCTTCCCCAGCACCCGCATCGTATTCGTCGCGCCAATATTGCGGCTGCCATGCTCGCGGATATCCACCCCCTTCAACCACAGGCCCAGCCAGAGCCCGGTCGGCAGGGATCCCAGCACATAGGAGAGGCCCACCGCCGCAATGTCGAGCAGCCCCACGGTCATGTCGATGGTTTTCCTTCGCGCAATTCCAATTTAATCGGCACGCCCTCAAAACCAAAGCGTTCGCGGATCTGGTTCTCCACAAATCGCAGGTAACTGAAGTGGAACAGGCGCTTTTGGTTTACAAACAGCACAAAGGTCGTCGGCTTCACCCCCACCTGCGTCGCATACAGGATCTTCGCGTGTTTGCCTTTAATGCTCGGCGGATTGTGCTTCTCTTTCACTTCCTCGATCAGTTTGTTGAGCTCCGCCGTGCTGACGCGCTTTTCCGCCGCCTCGGCCACGCGGTCAATATACTCGAACGCCGCGAACAACCGCTGCCGCGTCACATTTGACATCGTCAGCGACGGTACATACCGCACCTGCGGCATCTTGAGATCCAATTCGTCCGCCAACGCCTTGAAGCGCCGTTCCTTGTCCCCAACCAGGTCCCATTTCGTCCACACCAGCACCATGGCAATGCCATTCTCGAGCGCGTAGCCAATGATGCGCTTGTCTTGCTCCGAGATTCCTTCCGTCGCGTCCATCATCACCAGGCACACGTCCGCGCGGCGCATCGCCCGCAACGAACGGCTCACGCTAAAATGTTCGACCGGCTGGCGGATTCCCGCCTTCTTGCGCAGCCCGGCCGTGTCAATCAGCAGGTATTCCTTCTCCTTCCAGCGAAAATCAATGTCAATCGCGTCCCTGGTCGTGCCCGGCTCATCATGCACGATCGTCCGCTCTTCATTCAGAATGGCGTTGATGAACGAGGACTTGCCCACATTAGGCTTGCCCACCACCGCCACCTTCGTCACCACTCTTTCAGGCTCGGCCGCCGGTTCCGCTTCCCCGGGCGCCGGAAGGTGCGACACCACGGCATCCATCAACTCGGCGATGCCCAGGCCGTGCCCAGAAGAAATCGGGTACGGCTCGCCCAGTCCCAGCGCAAAAAAATCGTACTTCTGGCTCTCCATTGCCGGATTGTCCAGCTTGTTCACCGCCAGCACGACGGGCTTCCCCTGCCGGAACAGCGCATCGCGCACCTGCTCGTCTGTCCGCGTGATGGGTTGCTGGCCGTCCACGACGAACACAATCACGCGCGCCTCGTCCAATGCCGCACGCACCTGTTGCTGCATCTTTTCTGAGATCGGGTCCACGGGGTTTTCAATGATGCCCCCCGTGTCCACAACACGGAACTTGTGTCCCTCCCACTCCGCCTCGCCATAGAAGCGGTCGCGCGTGATCCCTTCGAGATCGTGCACGATGGCCCGCGATTTCCCAATCATGCGGTTAAAAAGCGTCGACTTCCCCACATTGGGCCGGCCGCAAATGGCCACCAGCGGCGCCTTCTTCTTCCGGCTCATCCCGTGGCGCTCCGCTGGGTGATCTGCCGGTAGCCCATGGCCACATAGCCCAGCACCGCGTACAGGCTGACCGCCACCGTTGAATAGTAGAGGAACGGCAGAAAACTGACTCCGAGCAGCATCCCAATAATGGTGGCAATCTGAAACGCCGTGCTCAATTTGCCGCTGAAGCGGGGCTCGACCCGGAGCTTGCCGGCATACACCTTGATGGTATAGGCCCCCATGACGATGAAGATATCGCGCCCCAGGATGAAGACTGGAAACCACATGGGCAGCCGCGGCCCAAACTCCCAATTCGCCGCCAGAAACACCAGCCCCAGGTTCACGACCAGTTTGTCCGCGAGGGGGTCCAGGCGCGCCCCCAGCCGCGATCGCTGCTGGTAGCGCCGCGCAATAAACCCGTCCGCGAAATCCGAGACCGCCACGAATACATACACCCCCAGCGCCGCCCAGCGCAGCCACTCGCGTTCCCGGCTGTAAAAAAAAATGCAGACGCACAAGACAGGGATCAATGATAGACGAAATATTGTGATGCGATTTGCGAGGGTCATGTTCCTGTCCGAAGAATCCGGGCAGCGGGCGGTATACCCGATACTATACCTGTGGCCGGGCATCCCCCGCAATCGTAGCTCCCATTTGCACTGGAAGCTTTCTACTACTCGACCGGCTCTTTTTTCCGCAGGTGCCGCCGGATCTGCGCCACCAGCTCGGCGGGGAAAAACGGCTTGGTCACCAAGGTCGCCGCGCCGACCCGAATGCTCTGCGCCCGGGCGTCCGGCGTATGCGCCGAGGACAGGCACACCACCGGGATGTGCTGGGTCTCCGGGTTCGCCTTCACCTGCTCGCATACCTCATAGCCGCTCATCATGGGCATCATGAT
Source organism: Candidatus Hydrogenedentota bacterium (assembly GCA_016182645.1). Lineage (GTDB taxonomy): Bacteria > Hydrogenedentota > Hydrogenedentia > Hydrogenedentales > JACPGD01 > JACPGD01. The sequence goes on from JACPGD010000225.1 coordinate 3,540, forward strand.
GTCCAGCAGGATCAGGTCGGGTCGTTCCGACGTGACGAGATCGAGCGCGCCGATACCATCGTAGGCCTTGACCACCTCAAAGCCGTCCGCCCGCAGCGTCGTTTCAATCAACGACACCACATCAGGCTCGTCGTCCACCACCAGTATTTTTGGATTAGCCACGGCTTCTCCCCGTACGGCGCATCTCGCGCTCTCCCACCGTATAGTCCACCGTATGCATTCGCGTGATCGTGCTTCGGCGCCGCACCTTGGGCGGCTCGATTTTCACCGGTTTCAGCTCTTGTGGCCGCTTAATCTCCGCCAGGATGACACGCACTCCATGATCAATAAACCCGCCCGCGTCAGTGATGTTCCGAATGATCTGAGCGGCAATCGGGGGCGAGAGCGGCACTTGGAACTCCTCGTCCCGCATCATTTGCACACAAATGCGCTTACCCGCAGGAAGAGATTCGAGCATCCGAATCTTCATCCCGTGAGGGTTCAGATCCAACACAACCCCTTGATACTTATGGGCTTCCTGACCGGAAAACCACACGAGGCACGGCCGGCAAACTTCCGTCCGCGGTGCAACCCGCCGCCCACGCCGCAACGACTTGTTGCCTTCTGCCGTGAACATGTCTTCACCGCGGGGCCAAGCAACCTGTCCAGCATCCTTTTCCCGTGCCATGATCCATAATCCTGGGCTGAGTGTCCTGGAGATTTTTGTACTTTTGTCTCCTGACTCCAGCATACCGCAACCATCGCCAAATGTCCAGAAAATCCCTTGACTGTCTAAAAATGACCAATTCGCAACAATTTACTCGGCGTCCCAGGTGGTGCCGTGCTCGGCGAGCGCGGCATTACTGGGAGCGGCAGTCATTTTCTTGAATCCCCGCTCCCCCTATGGATAGAATGCTTATCCGCAACAGGACGCTGAGGCGTGGGCACGTTCCCTGCCTCGCCCCGCTCGATTTCCGTTGCCTTTCCAAGACAGGGAGAAGTGAAATGGCGTTTGTTGTTTGTGAGCCATGCATCAAGTGCAAATATACCGACTGCGTGGACGTGTGCCCCGTGGCCTGCTTCCATGAAGGCGAAACCATGCTTGCCATCGATCCCAACGAATGCATCGACTGCGGCGTGTGCGTGGATGAGTGCCCAGTGACCGCCATTTACTCGGAAGATGAAGTACCCGAGAAGTGGAAGAGCTATATCGAACTCAACGCTAAGTACTCCCAGGACTGGCCGTCCATTGAAGAAGGCAAGGACGCCCTCCCCACGGCCGAGGAGTTCAAGGAAGTGCCGGAAAAACAGGAACACTTCAGTCCCAACCCGGGCCAATAATGCGGGCTACGATTTTTCGCGCGGCGGAGCGCCCTTGGGGCGCTCCCTTTATTGCCTCTTCGTCAGAAATCAGTGGGGCATCGGTGGCTCTGGCCAGTGGCCGGGCGAATAAAACAGGGCCATTTTCAGCACTTCAAAACCTCGGAATCCATACTATTTTCTGGTGATCGAATTAATCCCGCGCTTCATTCCCTCCACCGCGTCGGCACTGCAATCCCCTTGTGCCCCACCGAGCAGTGAAAACACACCCGCCCAAATACGAGGCCCTTGTGTTCCTCAGTGCGATTCAGTATCGTTCTCCTGAGCATCCCGGCTGTTCTTTGGTGGTCGCTTCTGACCTTCTTGAACAGCCAGAGGATAGCCGGATGCCCTCATTTGATGCTATTCTGACCCACAGATTCTGACGAAGAGGCAAAAGGTATTTGTGCGGTAGATACTGAAGCTTCCTTCTTCGTCTTTACCATCAGGGAATAAGCCAGTTACAGGGGCAGCAGTACTCGGGGGTCAGTTCCA
>JACPGD010000243.1 GCA_016182645.1 Candidatus Hydrogenedentota bacterium
AAGTGGGGGACATCGTGCGGGTCAAGGTGGTGAAGGTGGACAAAGAGATGAATCGGATTTCGCTTTCAATGAAGGCGGTGAAACCGGTCCAGGCGCACGAGCCTGCCAAGGTGGCCGGCGATCGAAAACCAGATCATGCCCGGCCTTTGCGGGAGCGCGCTGCCAGCCAGGAGCGCCGGCCCTCCCCGGAGCGCGGGGAGCATGCGAAGCGTCCTGGTGCGCCAGGCGAAGCAGATCATCGGGAACGTCCACCACGGAAGCGGGAGAAGGCTGGAAAGCATCATCGGCCGGGCAAGCCCGACAAACGGCCGGCCCGTCAGCCTGAGCCGGAACAGTTCAACACGATACTCGCCGATCAACTGGCGGCCCTGCGCGAAAAGTTGGCAAACTAATCCGGCTTGCGGAAACAATAGCCGGGAGGGCGAGCGTACCCGCGAGTCGGTTGAAGGCCACGAGAATCCGATCATCCACGGCTTCGAAACCGGCTCGCGGGTACGCTCGCCCTCCCGAAATTGGTTTTTCGAACAATCTAGAAAAGGGCCGGCTGTGCAGAGTACAACCGGCCCTTCAGCCGGCCTGGATTAATTGTTGCCGCCTAATTCGACCCCATCAATGGTCGCGCTGAACAATGTCAGGGGGCCATACAGGGCGGGGCCGACATCCTTGGCGAAAATGGTCATGGAGACGACATGCTCCACTGGTTCGTCTTGCTTGCTTTGTTCCTCTTCCACGGGTTCCGGAATGGTCACCTGCGCCGCCAGGCAGTCCGCCTGTTCGCCGATACCAAAGGCATCCAGCGTGATATCCATTGGCCAGTCCGGCAGCAGTTCGGAGAGTGCGCCTTGCATTTCGGCATAAGCGAGGGCGTCGAGTTCCACGTCCAGTGCAACCAATAGGCCCGCAATTTCTTCGAGGCCGCGCAAGTATACGGCGATGAGGTCCGCCAGTGCGTCGTCCCCATGGTCCGTCGTGTCCGCGTAATCCTCGAAGAATTCCGCTAGATCTCCAAAGGCAGTCTCGTATGTCGCTGGATCCAGGATGGACTCGTCCGGATTATCCAGGTCCTCCAGAAGCTGGACCATATCATCAACCACTTCATCGACGGCTGGTTCCAGCACTTCCAGGGCCTCGACGATATCGTCGAAGGCATGGGCGGCGATGGCGGCGGCCTGCGCGCCCACGACGTCCGGATGCGCGGCGGCGAAATCATCGGCGTACGCGGCCAGCGCCGTGCTGAACGCCCGCAGGTTTGCCGCGGCGAAATCTTGCAGTTCGTAAGTCTTGAGCACGACGACGATTTCGCGCGCTTGGATCAGGATCGCCGCCGCTGCTTCCTTCACCTGTTCCACCGCAGCGTTGTCCGTCACATACTCGTCGATGTGCTCCAGAATCTCGTCAATGTCTTCGGGCTCCAGACCGGTGTACCCATCGAGTACGGCTTTCGCGATGGTTTTCGGATCCAGCGCTTTCAGCGCGCTGATCGTTTCTTGCGGAACGGCCGAATCATCGCCGAAAACGAAGGTGTTAAGGTCATTCAGAAAGGCCTCGATGGCGTCCCTATCCGCATAGCTGTACCCCAATCCGGCATCGAGCAAGATCGCAGCTTGATTAGCGGACACCGCGAGCGTCCGGACGACGCTCAGTATGAGGGGATCCGGATTGGTGTAGGCCGCGAATTCCTCGTGGAATCCGGTCAGCCAGCCGATCAACGCCGCATAGGATGCGGGATCGCCGTACGCCACGATCTGTAATTCAGTCTCGCTCAGCAGGCCGTCCACATGGACTTCGCACTGATTGAACTCCGCCTGCGTAAGCTCAGGCAGGATCGTTTGCGCTTCCGCCAGCGTCAGCAAACCATCTTCATCGGCATCAGCGTCGTAGAATTCTGCCAAAAGTCTTCCCGCCGTCTGTTCGGCGCCCTGTTTCTGGCGATCCTCCGGATAGAGGGCGTCGAGTTGCTCGGCCACATCATTGACAATTTCAATGACCCGGCGGACAAAGGTATCCAGGGGCTCCGCCGCCGAGGCGGTGTCCGCCAGCAATTCGATGAGGTCCGCGAGGAGCGCATTGTCACTGGGATACGCATCGAATGCGGCGCCGAAGGCGTTGAGCAGCGGGAACAGCGGAGAAAGATCAAGACTGTCCGCCTCTCCGTCCTCGTCCGTATCCACGAAGAGGGCGCCGAGGAACTCCAAGACATCGTCCATCAGCGCGCTCGCGAGTTCATCCGTGTCGGCAAGGACCTCGGAAATATCATCCGCCAGCGTTTGCAGCCGTGCGCTGTAGACCAAGTATTCGATCTTGCCCGGCAGCTTTACCAGTTCCACGAACGGAATGAATTCGCTGACCTCCGGAAGCGAGTCCAAGAGGCCTTCGCGCAGGGTGATGTGCCACAGCCCATCCACGTTGACCCAGTACGTCATCACTTCAAAGGTATTGTCCACTTGTTTCATCGTGCCACCCGGGGCCGGCACGGCAAGGTTGGGCATGGAGGCCTGGATCTCCCAGACCGTCAGCGTATTCACCGTGCGTTGGCCTGTCACTTCGAGCCGCAGGACTACCGGATCCGGCTCCTCCTCTTCCTGCTTGAAAAGCGATTTCAGCAGCTTCGTGTCCTCACCGGGACCTTCCGGGAGCAAGCTGGGCAAGGTGAAGTTCCAGACATTACCGATGGCCAGCGGCAGGTAGTCGGCGCCGAGGCCGGCAATCAAAGAAGGCACCACTACGGGAATCGTTGTCGTTCCGCCGGAGGAAGTGATCGTAATGTTGCCACGGCTGATGCTCAAGGGCGCCAGCAAGGAGCGATCAATATTGACCTCAACCTCCGCCTCCCCTGTGCCTTCATTGGCACTGAAGCTGATCCAGTCTACGTCCGCATCGACGCTCCACTCGATTTCGCCCCCGCCGCTATTGCCAATATTGAGGGTCCCGGAATCGTCGTCCGGCTCGATGTTCAATGCATCCTCATCGATATCCAAGTCTGGCGCGGGGCGCCTTGGGCAGCCCGTACTTGTCAGCAGTCCCGCCACCAGCAGGAGCCATAAGCTGTACCGAACGTATTTCATGTTTCATCTCCCCTTTTTTGATTGTTCTCACCAAGGACCCAATCAACATGCAACTCAAGCTGCGTCCTAGTATCCCTCCAGTGTTTCACCGTTCAGCGCCAGGTCATGCAGGTAAAAGTGGCCCATGTTCGTCGTGCCGAACAGCATTCCAGTACCGCGAGCAAGCATCATCCGCGAAGGTTTCCACACGACCCCGTCCTCCGACGTGCTGGTCACGACGACGGGCTCCGCTGGGTAAAACTCGGCTGGAATCAGATCCAGGCGCGTATCCGGCGGGAGCGCGTTCGGGAAGTAGCCACTGCAGTAGTGGATGAAGAAAGGTTCGCCGTCCCACAGGGTTTCCTCAATGCGCGGGCTGAGGTCGGTGTGCAGTGGGACCAGGCGCCAGCCGTCCAACGACGGGAGCGCCTCGATGCGGTCGATAGCGCCTGGGTCGTCGGGCGTGTAATGGAGCGAGCCGCCTACCGCCGTGATGTAGCCGCTGTCCTCACCGCCGAAGAGCCAGGTAAAGCCCAGGAGCAAGTACCACGGCGCCTCGATCACGCCGTGCCACACTTGGCAGCCGTTGCTTTCGAGGACGTCGTCCATGGTGAGGGACGCTCTTCGCCGGGTGTTTCCGACAGGTACAAGCGCCACGACCAGGAATTGCCCACCGCCACGGGGAAATAATCGGCGAGGGCGAAAGGTCCCTCCGGTCCGTCGCAAAGCGGGGAATCCTCCTTCGGCGGACACGCCGATAATCCGGCGAAGATGGCGACTAGCAACAGCCCACGCCACATACCTAGTCTTTCTGCCCTGCCAAACCGCATGGGTCACGCAGGCGCCCCGACGACCCTCGCACCCCCTTTGGTAACGAGTTCATTCGATTGGTAGAATAGCAAAAACTATCTTACTGCGGGAAAGGCGTTTCGTCAATAGCGAATCGCGTATAATCATCTACGGCAGATATAGCAAAATTAAATAGCAAACGCCCGATCTCTTAGGTGGATCGGGCGTTGCACAAGATTAACAGAACTTACGGATAGCTTTGCAGGTGAATCTTCCGGAACGACAGATTTGTCGTTGGGTCGTGACCTTGCAGGTGGATGGTTCCGGCTTCTGGTACATAGCCGTTCTTGCCATCGCCCTCGTTCGACACTGGGCGGGTGTCCAGTAGGTCCGCCACCTGATAGCCGTTGATCCACACGGAGAAATGGTTTCCGTTGGCTACCACGGTCTTTGTAAACCATTCTTTATCCGATGAGACGACTTTACGGGAAAGTTGGACACCATAGATACCACCGGTCCCGAAATCCACCGGCTTCGTGCGGTCTTCGCCTTGCCATTGGTTGCGCACCTGGCTCTCATATCCCTTCCAGAAGACGCTCTTGGGGCCGCGGAAGAATACGCCGCTGTTGAGATGCTCGCCGTTGGAGATGATTTCCAATTGGAGCAGGAAATTCTTGTACAAGCCGTCCGTCTCGATTTGCCCATTGCCGTTCGTGATGTTAATGGCGCCGTCGAGCACCTTAAACTCGGACTTGTGTCCGGGAATGATGTTCCAGCCGTCTAGCGTCTGGCCATTGAAAATGGCTTTGAGCGTGAGTGGGCGCAGCTTGACGTCAGCCACCTCGACCGCTGCCTGACCGTCTAACCCATGATATTCGTGGTACAGAATGCCGATGTGCCCGAGCTCAGTGGTGGCTTTGAAATCTTCGACCACCTTCTCGTCCACGGTGGCGGTCACGTCGGCGCCGCGCGCGGTGACGCGCACGTTCTGCCAATCCGCATTGCCTTCCTTTCCGCCGAGCACAATCATGCCCGCGCCGGTTTCGGAGGGATGACCATCCAGCGGGCTGCGTACGGCAATGCCCACCGTTCCCGGGCGCGAGACCTTGACCCGGAGCTGCAATTCGAAGTCTTTGAACTCTGTCGTAGTCATTAGCGCGCCACCGGCGCCCGCCGTGCAGGTGAGCGAGCCGTTTTGCGCCTGCCAGTTATTGTCGCTGCCCAGCGACTCCCACCCGAATAACGTTTCCCCATCAAAAAGATTGATCCACTCGCCCACGTCCACGTCCTGTGCGTGCGCCGGCGCCGCCAGCGCCAACAGCACCGCCGCGGCCACGGCCACAATCATTTTGCGTTTCATGGTTAAACTCCCTCCTGCGATACTTGGTGTGTTACGGTAGCTTCCAGATCCGCCGCCCTGTGGGCGAGGAATATTAACTTTACGAAACGAATCAGCCCAAAAGCAATGGAAATGAGTTGAGCGGATGGCCCATTTGGGCTATAAGTAACGCCTCAACCCGAAGGAGAAACTTTTCATGCGCTATGTTCGGTTTGGAAAGACGGGCGTTCAGGTGTCGGAGGTGTGTCTCGGGACGATGACCTTCGGCAATGAGTCGGACGAGACCACTTCGCGGGCCATTATGGAACGCGCGTTGGAACTGGGGATAAATTTCTTTGATGCCGCCCACAACTATAACAAGGGGGTGACGGAAGAAATCGTGGGGCGGTGGATTGGGCCGCACCGGCGAGACATTATTCTGACTTCGAAGGTGTTCTTCCCATCGGGCGGGGGCATGAATGATCAGGGAATCTCGCGCCGGAACATCATTTTCTCGGTCGAGAAGAGCTTAAAGCGGCTGCAAACGGACTACATTGATGTCCTGTATCTCCATCATTGGGATGACCATGCGGCGATCGAGCATAGCTTGGGCGCGCTGGACACGCTGGTGGAACCAGGTAAGGTCTTATATTGCGGCGTGTCCAACTTCGCCGCGTGGCAGACGATGAAGGCGATTGCCGTGGCGCAGGCGCACAATTATGCGCCCATGGTGTGCTGCCAGCCCATGTACAGCTTGGTGAAGCGTCAGGCCGAAGTCGAGATCTTTCCCTTGGCCGCACACGAAGGCCTGGCCGTCGTGCCCTACAACGCTCTCGGCGCGGGATTGCTTAGCGGCAAGTACCTGAAGGGAGAAAAGGGCCGGCTGACGGAAACGGAGATGTACAGGCAGCGCTACGACAATCCGCAATATGTCGAAGTGACCAGGCGTTTCGTAGAGTTTGCCCGCGCCAAGAAGCAGTCTCCCGCCGCTTTGGCGATGGCCTGGGTCATGAGCCATCCACTCGTGACGTCAACCATACTCGGCGCGCGAAGCGTCGAGCAGTTCAATGATACGCTGCAGTGCCTTGACATGAAATTGACGCCCGAACAGCGCGCGGAAATCTCGGCGCTCTCGATCAATCCTCCCCTGGCCACCGACCGCGAACCCATGGCGGCCATGAACGCGCGGGGCTGGTGAGCGGCGGTTGCGGCGATCCGTTCCGCGTCAGAAGACGGTTTCAGCCTCGTCCGGTGGGGCTTCCACTTCCACGGTGTCCTTGTCTCGGAGCCGTCTTCCGCTATTCTTCCAGGAGCGCAACGTATCGTAGGCCCAGGCGCATTCGCGGTTACTCGTCAGGCCTGTTCCGAGACAGATGAGGTACCAGTCCGCGGCTTCCTCGAACCGCTCCTCCGTTTCGGCTTTAAGACCAACAAAGTAGGCCACCTCGCACAGTTTCTTGGGATCGCTTTCCGCCAAGGTAAGCACGGCCTCGATGGGCCCGAGCCCCAGCAGATATCGCCCTATCGTGTCATAGGCGCGGCTGGCGTGACCTTCGTAATACTGCTTCAATTGCTCCATATGCGAATCGTTCGCGCCTTGCTCATGCAGGGAACCCGCTGCCCGCAGGAGCCAGACGTAATCGGCATGCATAGACGCATCCGGATGCTCCGGCGCATCCGGATGCTCCAGGATGTCCCACAGGAGGTCGTACAGACCGTACTCATAGAACATAACGGGTGCGAGATACAGGAGGTGTTCCGGAATTCGCGGTCGAATCCACGCGGTGGCTTCTTCCTTGTTCTTGAGTTTCACCAGATACTGGAAGGCGTGACAGTCCGTGGCCACGCCGTCAATGTTGGGCTGGTGGCGCAGCACTTGAAGCATGTCAAAGGCCGTCTGGGGTTCGGCGGCCATTACGTACACCATCCAGCGGAGATCGGAAGGACTGAAGCCCTTGGCTGCCAGCGCCTGAAACGCGCGGACCGCCTCCTCGCGCGGGCGCTCTCCAAAGCACTCCCTGAATTCCGGCGCGACATCCTCCTGGAAAGCTGGCCCCGTGATGGCATGGGGGCTGGACGCTAAGACTTCCGCCGCTTGCTCATACTCACCGAGCGCCCAGTGAAGAGAGCAAGCGGAGGCGTAGGCATTGGTAAAATCGCCATATCGTTCGAGAATGTCCCGCGCGTGGCGCCGCGCCTGCGGGATCTTTCCCGTCTTGAGCTTAAGCTCCATTAGTAATCTCATGGCCCAATGTGAGCCATCGTCATCCATCGAGGCCTGCGCCTCAGCGAATTTCCCTTCCTTCAGATAAAGTGCGGCAATATGATTGCGAATGGAGGAGTGCGACAAACCCACGGCCGGAATTTCCAAATCCAGCCAGTGGCGCAGCACGCGTCGCGCCTCCGTGTAATTGCCTTGCTTTTCCAGAAAAGCACTATACCCTTCAGCGACTTCCTTCACGTCCGGAAATGCCCGAAGCAGTTTCTTATAATGCGACTCGATCAGTGCCGTGTCTGGGGCCGGCCCGCTCGTGAGTGTTTTGAGCACCCACAATTTGGCCCCGGGGTAGGGATGCGTTTCTTCAAGGACTGCCGGGAGTTGTTCGCTATGCCCTGTATAGACGCGCCACCATGCCGCGCGCGAATGGTTGTTTTCGGGGGCAATTTCAAGGAGTCGCTGACATAATTGATCGGATCGGTTCAGGTCATAGACCGTTTCTCGAAGCCAATCCGCCAGTTGATCCAAATGTTCAGGCCGGGAATCTAACGACTCACACAACTTCTGCAGGTTAAGAATGGCACGAGTATCTCCCACGGGAAGGGAACTACTGCGCAACCAGTGTATTGTCTGGACAAATGCCAGGGGCTGGAACCGGCCGCTGTCAATGGCTTCTTGCAGTTCCGCATCGACCGGGTCCCCCGCCATCGCATCTGTGCACAAGGTGTACCAGTCGAGGTACTCTCGAAGCATCGTACCCGGTTCCTCCGCCACCTGTGCGGCAAATTGCCGCGCGGCGGGCACACTGCCCAGGAAGTTGGTCATGTGGCGGCCCAGATGATAGACCGCGGAAACGAACGCGTTCCGGTAGCAGCCTTGCCACAGATCAGGGTCGAGGAAGGGGCCTGAATATTTTGTGTGTAATTCAACCAGGCCGCGTTCGAAGGCCAGCGACATGTCCTCGCCGCGGCGCTCCGGTAATTCCGCGGTGTTCTTGGCAAGGTACACAATCGCTTCGGGCGTGCGCGGAAGGTGTTGCATGCGGCGCGCCAGTGGACGTAGGTAATCTGGGACGCCAATGTCTTCCGCCAGGCACAGCAGCAGGCTAACGCTGAGAAACCCTTGCGCACTGTCGCCCAAGGGCTGGGCAGCAAACTTGTACACCGCAGGCAGGGAGTACTGGTTTGGAAACAGTGCATCCAGGGCCTGCCACACCAGCCTCATGTTGTTCTGGCGGACCACGCCCGACAGTGCGAGCAGTCGCGTTTCCGCGGGCGCGCCTTTGTGCACGGCTTGTTCCAAGAGTTCATAGTCCTGATGCAGGACGTAGCGCCGGATGGCGTCGTCTTCGGGCAAGTCCAGGGCAGTCTTGCGCGCGTGCGCGTCGTAGCCCATAAACCAGGCGAGCAGCACTTCCTCGCGCTGGCAGACATTGGGTGTTTGCGCTCGCGCCACGGCCAGCGCGGCCAGCGCCCGCGCACACAACGGGTCGCCGTCATAGAGACTGTCGAACTGTTGAAAACACAACGCCGTCAGTCCGCGGGCGGCCCATTCCGCCAGCCTGGGATCGCGCTGACCCTGCTGCCAGGCTTGGTCAACGAGCCGGAGCGCGTCCGCGGAATAGATCCCGAGGTAGTCGTGGAGCGCCGCCTCAATTCCCGCACCAATTTCCTCAATGACCGGGGTCGTTGCGGTCTGAGGCGAGGTGGCGAGTTGCTTGCGTGCTTCCTCCAGGAGCAGTTCAAACCCGTCACTGAAGTCCGGCAGGAGCGGGAGTGTACCCTGAAACTCTCCGGCCGCAATGCGCCAGACGTTCTCGAACTCGTCAAAAGTGACCGTCGGAAGCGAATGGCCGCCTCCGGTGATCTGGTGCACGTCGGAGAGTGCTCGCGTAAATCGCCGATCAGGCCGAAGGCGGAAGCGGTTCTCCAGCTCTTTACGAAAGTCCTCCGGGGTTCGCGCCGCGGGCGTCGTCAGTTCTTTGGCCAGGGGGACATTGGCCACGGACCGCGGGATCGAGGCCACTTCAGGGCGGTGCTCGGATTCCCGCTTGCAGGCTAGCCCACCGATGCAGAGGGCAAAGGCAACGAGAGGGGGAATCGGCGAGGCCTTATAGCGGCGCGTACGCCCCGGTGTTTGAGCAACTACTGCCTTCAGCCGGTGAAAAAGTTCCATGTGGCCCCCCGGTCATCTATCTCCATGGTCAACTGTGTTGCGCAGTATAAGAGACAGTCCGCACGGAAGCAAGGAAATGGGAGGGGATCGGCCGTCGCTTGGTTTCTGGAGCACCCGCGAGCCGGTTGAGGGCCGCAAGAAATCGGGCATTCACGGCATCGGAACCAGCTGCTAAGGAAGCGCGGCGTAACCCGTTGAAGAATAAGGATCGCCATATGAGCGGTTCCTTGTCCGAATCCCCGCCCCCGGCGGTCCAAAACTCGCGGGTACGCTCGCCCTCCCGAAATCGCCTTTTCGCAACAGAAACTATTTGACCAATATTTCCCCGGCTTCGTTTTGGTATTTCTGGCCAGACTCCAGGAGTTCCACGCGGGCTTGGTGGAAGACGGACTGGATCGCGGAGAGGGAGCGGCCGGAGTAGTTGTTGGCCTCGACGATTCCTTCGTAAAGCATCCAGCGGTCGTTGTTCTCTCCCATGACGAGGAGCGCATTGCGGTCGCGGTCGCGGCTCGTGCCGAATTTCTTGTAGGCGGACGTGCGCTGGATGTTGAGCAGGCCGTTGTTCTGCTCGTAGGCGTGGCCGCTGTTCAAGAAGTCTTGGACAAGCTGGACGCGGGCGGCGCGCGTGCGAATGGCCTGCTTGAGTTCGTCGGTATCGAGGTTCAGCCCTTCATAAGTGCCGAGGGCGAAGTCTCGGTTGCCTTGTTTGACAGCCGCCTCGATGTCGCGGGCGGCGGCGCGCAGGGCATCGGCGTTCACCTCGGAATAGTCTGGCTTCATGGCCACGAAGGGATTGACGATGCCGCCGGTCTTACAGGCAGAAAGGATGGGAAGCAGGCATAGCGCCAGTAAGGCGGCTAGGTGCGCCCACGGCAGCAATGCGCAGTCTTCACAACCATGGACGCGGTGGGCGTAGGCACTGAAACGCGATTTCATTGGGTGTCCCCGAGTGTTTGAGTATGTGGGTATTCAAGATCCGAACGCGGGCGGAAATTTTCGCGCAACCGCGAGAAGGAAGGTTTTCATCGGCGGCGTTTACGGCGGGGCGCGGGGGCCGCGGTGACGATGGGGGTCAGTGCGCCCGAAAATGCAGCTACCTTGTTCTTCCCCGTTCTTTTCGCCTCGTACAGGGCGATGTCGGCCGCGCGGATAATGTCGTCGTAGTTCTGCATTTGTTCCTGGTCCAGCGTACCGACGCCCACGCTCACCGTGACCTGGACGTCCTCTGGCACGTCACGGAAGAGGCGCGAGGCAATGGCGCGCCGCAACCGCTCCGCTTCCGCAAAGCCGCCGGCACTGTCGGTCTGCGGCATGATCACGATGAATTCCTCGCCGCCGTAACGCGCGACCAGGTCGCTCTTGCGCACGCAGGTCAAGGTGCGTTCAGAAATCTCCCGCAGGATGCTGTCCCCGAGCAGATGGCCGTAGGTATCGTTGAAGTGCTTAAAGTTGTCAACGTCGAAGATCATGCACGAAAGAGGCAACCGGTAGCGAATGGCGCGCTGGAATTCCTCTTCGAGCCGATCCCGGCAGTAGCGGTGATTATAGAGACCGGTCAGGCCGTCGGTAATGGCCAGCCGTTCGAGCCGCTCATTCGCAATCTGGATGCTCTCAAACAAGTGGGCGCGCTCGAGCGCGTTGGCCGCCGCCTCCGCGACCACTTCAAAGAAGCTAATCTCGCGCACTGTGAACGTGCCCGATTTGCGCGCCGCCCGCAGGAAAAGCGAGCCAATGGTCTCGTCAAAGAGCACAATTGGAATCACCAGCAACGCGCGGATTTGCGCTTGGCCGAGCACCTCCGCCAAGTCGTGTGTCAGTGGATGGGTGCGCACGTCACTGACGACAATCTTCTCGTGGGTCGCCAAGGCGGCCCGCAATTCAGGGTATTTATCCATCTGAATCGTGCGGTGGTTCACGGTGGCATCTTCGTGCGAGGCGAGTACCTGGCCGGTCTCATCGCTCCCCCAGACACGCACAATCGAACAGCGCTCCGCGCTCACCACCCGCGCGATTTGCTCGACAAAAACAAACAGCACGTCGTGGGCGCGCCGCTTCGCCGAGATTGCCTTGAGGATGTTCAAGACAGAGAACAAGTCGTTCTTGTCCATGGCCATATCGCGTTGGAGCGTTTCGAGGACTGCTGCGTGGCAGCGCATCAGCGCCGCGGCCAGCGCCGCAGTCACGTCTTCCCGATCTTCGCCCGCGGGCGGCGTGTTCGCGCCCAGAATATGCCGCGCAATTCTATGCACCGCCAGCCGGCGGAATACCCAGCCTCCGGTGTAGGTGGGCGTATCCTGGCCGCTCCACGCCTTGGCCTGGCCGAGCACGGCCAGATGGGTCCCTGGTGAGATTACCAGGAACAGATGCTCCGCGGTTTTTGGCGGCAACGACAGGGGGAAGCTGGATACATGGGCGTCATTCATCCATCGTTCCGGAATCGGGCCGATAAATGTCGCGCCTTTCGCGCGCTGGAGAAACTTGTCGAAACCTTCGACTTGCAGGGCGGTGTGGGTGTCCACCACGACGGACAAATCGGAAAGATCGCCCTCTTCCAAGACGCCAATCGCTTGAGCAACCAACTCGAGAAACAGGCAATGGTCATGCAAGGGCACAATGTCACGAGAAGCCGCCGTATCTAAAGACGACAACAACTCAAACTGCTCTAACAACGATGTGGCGGAAGCTTCATTCAACGGGGTGGCATCTCCTCAAAGCGCGATGATTATTGTGAACGATCCTGTGGTTGTCAAGTATAAAAAGCGCCCCGGTCAACTTTGAGAGCCAGACCCGGTCACAGGGCCAGTTTCATGAAATCCGGGCCCACCGCCTCCACAATCTCGACCGGCGTCGAGCGCACGACAAGGTCGTACAACTCCTCGACCTCTTCGTTCAGCATGCGTGGACAGCCATGCGACTTGTACTGGCCAATGGTGTCCGGCGCGATGGTGCCGTGGATGCCCAAGTCCGTGGGCAGCCCCTCCTCGACGGGGACGAGCGGCATCCAGCGCGTACCGAGTTCATTTTGCGGGTCGCCGGGCGGAATAGGCTCGGCGCCGGGCTTGAACCAGGTAGGGTCTTTCTGTTTGTTCCCGATCGTGTATTTGCCCAGGGCCGTAACGTGTTCCGGCATGCCCAAGCCCACGCGGTACAGTTTGAACAGGCCGTCTTTGTCGAGCAAGAAGAGACGGCAAGTGGAGCGCTCGATGACGATCCGGAAGTCTTTTGGGGTGTATTTCAGCTTCTGGCCGAGACGCAGCGTGGCACCCTCCTCGATGCCATTGGCCCGGGTCAGCAGCCTGAGGGTCGTGTTCAGTTTGATGCCGATGCTCGTGAGGCTGTCACCACTTTCCACCTCGTAGAGCTTACTCTCGGCGGCCGGCTCCGTCGAGAATATTGCTGCCACCTGCATGCGTCCCAGGCCCTCGGCGGCTTCTGTCCACGGCGTGGAGTTGAATTCAGCATCGGAGAGGGCCGTCTTGTAGAGCTCGCGCGCGGAGGCGGTTTGCTGCCCGCTTTCCGCCTTGCGGGCCAAGCCGAGGAGCGCTTCCGCGCGGAGCGCCGGGGGGGCCGTCTGCCGTAAATCCTCGTAAATGGCCCAAGCCTTGTCCTGTTGTCCGCGCTTTTCCAGCATTCGGGCGTAGCGCGCCGCAGCCGCCGGGCGCTCGGGGCTGGCCGGGTACTGCTCGTAGACCTGCTGGATCAGGGCCAGCGCGGCGTCCTCCTTGCCCGCGGCGGCGTTCAATTCGGCCTGGAGCAATAAGGCCTGCGGCGCAAGGGCCTCGCCACCGTCTTCGGCGAGCGTGGCCGCCAGTTGTTCCGCGCCCGCCAGGTCGCCTGATTTCGCCAAGGCACGGGCTTCGTCCAGACTGTTTACGGCGCTCGCCTCGACTTCGTGCGGCGCTACCCAGCCCCGAAAATAGCCGTACAACACCGTGCAGCCATAGGCGAGGGCAAGGACGGCGCAAATGGCCAGCGTAATCTTGAGGAGGCGCGGCTCCTGCTTCCGCTTGGTGGCAAAATAGCGCTTGGCCATACCCTGCTCCCTTACTTCCTCGTCTCAGTTACGGAAATCCGATCGCGGGAGGGCGAGCGTACCCGCGAGCCGGTGAAAGTTCTCGCCGGGTATTCCTCAGGACCGGCTCGCGGGTATGCTTGCCCTC
>JACPGD010000244.1:0-7240 GCA_016182645.1 Candidatus Hydrogenedentota bacterium
CCATGCTCAGAGGAAAACTCGCCACCTGATGAAAGAATTGTGATCATTCTGTGTACAATCCAATTGCTGAGGGACTAATGCCTAATCCTCCCCCCTTCCCCATTCCCCATTCATAATTCCTCATTCCTAATTCATAATTTCATAAAGCCGTCCACCGGTCTTGACGCCTTCCACGGCCGCCAGGACCGGGACATCAAGCCCCTTTACATTGGGCAGCGGGCCGTCTGGGTCAATACCGAGCAACTCGTAAATGCTGCCGATCAGGTCCACGGGATGGATGGGCCGTTCCACCACTTCTTCGCCGCGCGCATCCGAAGCGCCGACAATACGGCCGCCCTTGAAGCCGCCCCCGGCGACCACAGAACAAAAGCACTCGCCGTGGTGCCCGCGGCCTCCATTCCACGGGGGCTCCCACTGCACGCGTGGCGTGCGGCCAAACTCGCCTCCCCACCAGACGATAGTGCTGTCGAGCAGACCGCGGTCCGCCAAGTCCGCCAGCAACGTGGCAAGACCCTGATCCAGTTCCGGCAGCTTGCGGTTCATGATTTCAAAATGTTGTTTGTGCGTGTCCCAGCCTTTGTAATTGATCGTGATATAGGGGACACCGTGCTCGACCAGCCGCCGCGCCATCAAGCACGACTGCCCGAAGGTATTGCGGCCATAGCGTTCGCGAAGGGCCGTGTCTTCCTTGGAAAGATCGAAGAGTTCGCGCGCCGCGCCGAACATCAGGCCGTAGGCGTTCTCTTCGCAGCGATCCAGTCGCTCGAATTGCTCGTTGTCAGGCAAGGCCCTCCCGAGGCTGTCTAGCGAATGCAGCAGCGCGCGGCGCGCCAACTGATGTTCATCGGTGATCCCCTCCGCCACAATCCCCTCGACAACGAACCGCGCCCTGTTCGGATCGCCGCCCGTGGCGAAGGGCTTGTAGCGTTGGCCCAGGAAACCGGCCTCGGAGAAGCGGCCCTGAAGTTCGGTCAAGACAATGTAGGGCGGAACAATCCCGGTGTAGCCGTGTTCGTGGCCCTTAAACAGCGACACCACGGCGCCGACACCTGGGTAAACCAGGCGGCCCGGCGTGCGGCCCGTCTGCACCACATACGACGCTGTTTCGTGCGCGTTCACCCCGTGCGTCATGCCGCGAAGGACGGTGTACTTGTCCGCCTGTTGCGCTAGGAGGGGCAGCAGTTCGCCAACCTGAAGGCCGTCTGTAGTGGTGGCGATGGGCTTATTCAGCGGACCGCAATAATCGCGCCCAGCCTCGGGCTTGGGGTCAAAGGTGTCAAGATGACACGGCCCGCCCCACATCCAGATTTGGATAACGGCTTTGGCGCGCGCCACGAGCGGTATCTGCTGCGCCACCACCCACTCGCTGCCACCCCACGCACACCCCGTCGCCGCGGCCAACCCCGTCTTCAAGACTTGGCGCCGTGTCACGCCGTCCCACGCAAATCGCGTATTCATTACACTTCCCCCGCTGGTTACGTCTGTTAAACACAGCTTGCCGCGGCGGGTTCCCCGGGCGCCTGATGCGCTTCCTTCCTGTTGAGTTTGAACTCAAACGTGGCTTAATGGGTATTTTCATAAGCGTGCTAATGTGAATTTGCGTAGCGGCTCACGCGCCCCTCCGGGGCTAAAAGTAAATAACCTTGAACTGGCTGCCGTTTGGGGGGCCGGGCCCTGCCCAAGCCCTCATCTGGCCCCGGCACACTAGCACATGTGTCACGGCGCGCAGACCTGCCTTGCGCATATGTGTCCTGGAGCGGAACTTTACTGGGGGATAAGTAGGGCAATTCCCTGGTTTAGATTGAATCCCGGTGAAGATCACCACTCAGATGCTTGGCACATGTCTTGCGCTTTCCACCCGATGGTGGCCCGGAATGTGTTTGTTTTACGGTGAGTGTTGCAGCAACGAGTTCCGGGCAGTAGGCTGAGATTCGGCAGGAAACTTGAATTGTGGCACTGAAAGAATATCCCACGGACTCACCAGTTATGAACCTTGTCGCGCGTCCTCCCCTGTCGGAACACGCCCCCCGGTCGCTAGACCCCTTGTTTAGTCCGAAGACGGTGGCGGTGGTCGGTGCGACCGAAAAGCCGGGCAGTGTGGGCCGTACCATCCTCTGGAACCTGATCAGCAACCCCTTTGGGGGCACCGTTTACGCGGTCAATCCGACCCGCCATCATGTTCTTGGCATCAAAGCCTACCCCACGATTCGTTCCATCGAAGAGCCCGTCGAGTTGGCGGTGATCGTGACCCCCGCGCAAACGGTCCCCGGCCTGATTCGGGAATGTGTGGAAGCCGGGGTGCGCGGCGCCATCGTGATCTCCGCAGGCTTCAAGGAAATTGGGGCGCCGGGCGTCCAACTTGAGCGTGAAATCCTCGAGGAAGCGCGCCGGGGGGGCGTCCGCGTGGTCGGGCCGAACTGCCTCGGCCTGATGAACCCCATGACGGGACTCAACGCCACCTTCGCCAGCGCCATTGCCCGTCAAGGCTCGGTGGGCTTCATCAGCCAGAGCGGGGCGCTTTGCACCGCCATCCTCGACTGGAGTTTCCGGGCCAAGGTTGGGTTCAGCGCCTTCGTCTCCATCGGTTCCATGCTCGACGTCGATTGGGGCGACCTTATTTTCTACCTGGGGGACGACCCCAATACCAAGAGTATCGTCATTTACATGGAAACGATCGGCGATGCCCGTTCGTTCCTGTCCGCGGCACGCGAAGTGGCCCTCAACAAGCCGATCATCGTCATCAAGGCCGGCCAGACGGAGGCCGCGGCCAAAGCGGCCGCCTCGCACACGGGCTCCCTGGCTGGCAGCGACGAAGTCTTGTCCGCGGCCTTCCGCCGCAGCGGTGTCTTGCGCGTCAACAAAATCTCCCGGCTCTTTTATCTCGCCGATGTTCTGGGAAAACAGCCGCGCCCGAAAGGGCCGCGGCTGACGATTCTAACCAATGCGGGCGGTCCCGGCGTTCTCGCGACGGATGCCCTCATTGTTGACGGCGGCCAACTGGCCGATGTTTCGCCCGAAACGATTGCGGAATTGAATGGAATTCTGCCCGCGCACTGGAGCCATGGCAACCCCATCGATATCCTGGGCGATGCCGGTCCCGATCGTTACGCGAAGGCCCTGGAAGTGGCCGCGCGCGACGAGAACAGCGACGGGCTGCTCGTGGTGCTCACGCCGCAGGCAATGACCGATCCCACGGGCACCGCCGAGAAACTCAAAGTCGCCGCGAGCAACCTGAAGAAGCCCGTCCTGGCGAGCTGGATGGGCGGCGCGGACATCGAAGCGGGCATGTCATGCCTCGCCGCGAGCAATATCCCCGCCTTCGACTTTCCCGATACGGCCGCGGAAGTCTTCAACAGCATGTGGCGCTACAGCTACAACCTGCGCGGTATCTATGAAACGCCCGCCTTACAGGGCGATGATGAAGCCAACCCGCCGGACCGCACCACCGTCAGCAGGATCCTGGCGGATGCCCGCGCCGAAGGCGTGACCATTCTGCCCGAGCACGCTTCCAAACAGATCCTCGCCGCCTACGGAATTCCTGTCGTGCCCACCGCCATTGCTGCCACCGCTGATGAAGCCGTCACCCTCGCCGAGGAATACGGCTACCCCGTAGTGTGCAAGCTCTACAGCAAGACCATCACGCACAAGACCGATGTGGGCGGCGTCCGCCTTGATCTGAACAGCGCCGATGCGGTGCGCGAGGCCTTTATGGCGATCGAGCGCTCCGTGGGTGAAAAAGCCGGCGCACAGCATTTCCAAGGCGTGGCCGTCCAACCCATGATCCGCACCGAAGGCTACGAGATCATTGTCGGCAGCAGCATCGACGCGCAGTTTGGCCCGGTGCTTCTCTTCGGTTCCGGCGGGCAACTGGTTGAAGTCTACAAAGACCGCGCCCTGGCGCTCCCGCCGCTCAATACGACGCTCGCGCGGCGCATGATGGAACAAACCAAGATCTTCAAGGCGCTCCAAGGCGTGCGCGGCCGCAAGTCCGTGGACATCCTGGCGCTTGAGCAGCTCATGGTACGTTTCAGCCACCTCGTCGTCGAGCAGCGCTGGATCAAAGAAATCGATATCAACCCGCTGCTGGCGTCCGCGGACCGGCTCATCGCACTGGATGCCCGCGTCGTGCTTCAACCGCCCGACATCCGCGAAGAGCAACTCCCCCGGCTGGCGATCCGGCCCTACCCCATCGAACACGTCAGCAATTTCACGCTACGCAGCGGGCAAGCCACCACCTTGCGCCCGATTCGCCCCGAGGACGAACCACTCATGACCGAGTTCCACAGGACCCTCAGCAACGACACCGTCTATTTCCGCTACCTGGGATTGCTTGCCCTCAATCAGCGCATCCGCCACGAGCGCCTCACGCGCCTCTGCTTCATCGACTATGACCGGCAGATCGCACTCGTGGCCGACCACCGCCATCCCGAAACCGGCCACCGCGAGATTCTGGGGGTCGGGCGCATCATCCGCATCCACGACAGCAACGTCGTCGAGTACGCGATCGTCGTCAGTGACGCCGTCCAAGGACAAGGTCTCGGCTCGGAACTGATGAAGCGCTTGGTCGAGGTCGCGCGCGCCGAAGGCATCACCCGCATCGTCGGTACCGTCCTCCCCGAAAACCGCGCCATGCGCCACCTCTGCCGCAAGTTCGGCTTCGCCGAGAACAAGCCCGTCGGCGAACCGCTCACCGTGACGCTGGATCTGTGAGCGGGAACCATCTCCGAAGTACTGCCTGTAACTCTGCGAATGCTGGGTCAATGCATCCCGAAACAGAAGCTTTACTCACAACCCGTTCGTAGATCGCCGAGGAGTACGGGATAAAATGTTTGCGGAGGGCGGCTTTCACTGTTGCCTTGGGATCGAGCGGCTTGAGCGATCCCTTGATCATGAACTGGTGCTTGGTTGCCCACTCGATTAACGACTCCACGGAGTCGAACCCAAGACAGTTGGCGAAATGCCGTGATGTAATCCACACCCAGCTTTCGAGTTCAGGCTCTATTGCGATGACGGATACGCGTGCAGGGTCCCACCCGTTTTCAGCCAGGTGCCGAGCGATTTCCAACTGGATGATCTCCTTCCCAGGCGATCCATCCCAGGTGGCGTCTATCAGGACCACGGCGTGAGCATGACTCCGCAGGAAAACCCGCAACAGTAGGTGAGCGTTCTTAAAGAGTCCTGGATCATTCATCCCCGCTGCCACAACAGTGTCCTGCCGTTCGTCAAACTGGAAGGGCGCGCACCCAATGGTTTGATGGCATCTCTCACGCTTAAGAAACGCGGACACCACTCTTTTCATCGCACCGTCGGCGGTAAGAAACAGACAATCCCTCACGACAGGATTCCCGCAGCGAAGACTTCCCCCAGATTAAGCGCACCCTCCCACTGAAGCAGACGAGGATGATTGTCGCCCCTGACAACATCGACCGCGCCGTCAAATGACTTGTTGAAGCAGAGCACCTGACTTTTCTCGGCCAGGCTGAGTACGATGGGAGAATGGCTGGCGCAGAAGACCTGACTCTCATAGGAATTGGCCAAAGCATCAAAGACGGTTTGAATCGCTTGGGGATGAATCCCGTTCTCAGGCTCTTCCACCAAGAGCAACTGCGGAGCATCGACGGCATAGGCGAGCAATGTTAATGCAAGGATCCGAAGGGTGCCATCGGAAACGACCCATGAAGGCGCCTCCAACCCGGACTCGTACTCGATGACCAAGTACCGGCTCTTGTCTTCCGGCCGCTCCACCGTTTTGATAGTTCTCAGGTCTGGCAGTGCCGTTTTCACATGATCAATCCAACCGTCAAATCGATCCGGCGCCCTTAAACTCAAGTCCTGAATAACCCATGGCAGATTTGAGCCATCAGCCAAGAAGGCCTTGACCATTCCCGGCGGTGAAGGCACACGAATTCGTTCGGCATTCAGCGTCAGTCGTTGAATCCCATCCGTGAGGAAGCGTTTGAACCAAGTAGCAACCGGAAAGCGCACGGCGTCTTCGGGCAGATTAGCCAAACTTGATCTTGATGGGCCAAGGCGAAAAGTACTGTTCCAGTCCGTGGTTTCAGATTTGAAATAGTCGCTGCTTGTTTCGACCGTCTTTCCAATGACTTTCCTCCAACCGATCGGAGTTCTCCTTCCCGCGGGCGAGACGATGGTCGCGGGGGAAGGTGGCGGGGCGGGAAACAACTTCCAGTCAGCCGTCCCGTTCTGCGCAAACTGGTTCCCGCGGCAAAGCCAGAAATTCTCATTACTGATCCGTAGCTCACCCTTGACCGAAATTGAAATTTCATAACGCGCGTGCGAGTACTGAGGCTCAAGTGTCGACTGAATCTCCGGCGGGATTTCAACGGTGAGCACGATTTCCACGGGGTCACCGCCCCGGTTCCATGTCAAATCCTTGGGGTCCACGGCCCGCAGTGGGATATCGAAGCGTTGGTCACCGCGGATCGCCCGCTCCAGCCCGGCATTTAAGATGTCGCGCACCAAGTTGATGGCGTCAAAAAAGGTGCTCTTGCCGGAGGCGTTCGGCCCGACCAGGATGTGGAATCGATCAAGCGGCAAACGCATATATCGCAGCGCGCGGAATCCAAGGATTTCAAGGCCGGTAATCACGCTATTTCTCCAATCCTCTACAGAAAATAACATACCTTGCCCGCCAGCAATTAGCAATTCTGGCAAGGGTGCACGACTTTGGGGTGGGTTTTGGAAAGACACCGTTGTCAGTCAACAGAGAAATTTTAGTACGTACTACTACAAGATCAGAAAATCTTAGAAAGAAGTGGCGCTTTCGGACAACGAACGGTTGGGAACGAAGTCTTTTGGGGGCCACGGCCAGACAAGCTGACCGTGGCACCCAATACTCACCAAAATGTCGTGCGCCAAGCCTCAATCCAAAAACAGGAACTCATTCGTGCAGAGCAGCACCTGCGCCAGTTTTTCCCAGGGTTCGAGGGGGGGCGGCAGTGGCCCTTGGAATTCTTCCGCCGCCCGGTACTCCAGCTTCTCGTGGGTGTCCGAGGCCAACACCATGGCTTCCTGATACTTCACCGCCGGCGCCCAGCCGAAGCCGTCCGAGTTCTCGTCTCCGCCGCAAGCAATCACAAAGTCGAGCGTCTCGCCGGCCGCGATTTCGAGGCCATCCACCCGGGCTTGAGTGCTGCCGCGGAAGGCGGAGTCACGCCAAACGATACCGCGGTGGCTGCTGATGATGTACCCAATCACGCCATCGCCCGGCTCGGCGTCG